>NZ_JBHXEM010000210.1:0-9298 GCF_042724755.1 Kitasatospora sp. NPDC127067
GTTGGTGCTGGTCATCAGGGGTGGAACTCCTACTCGGGCCCTCTCAGGCTAACCCGACAAAGCGGGATGTCTCACCCAAGGCTGGCAGAGAGGGCGGTGCGCAGCGCCTCCAGGAGCGCGGCGTGCAGGCGGGTGCCCACTCCCTGACCCTGCCAGCCGATCCGGACAGCGAGTTCGCAGATCCCGGCCAGGGAGTCGGTATCGCGGGCCTCGGGCGTGATGGCAGGCAAGAGTTGCTCGCCGTACCAGTAGGCGGCGGTGCAGCGGAAGCCGTAGCCGAAGCCGACAGCGTGGCCTGCGGAGAACGCCACGACGAGGGTGAAGTCATCGCGCAGGGCGTGCGTGGTGATCTGGCGGCGCAGGGTCTGGGGGGTGAAGCCGGCCTGGGCGACATCGTCGTGTCCAGCGTGGGCTTCAGCCCAGATGTCGGCGAGGGTGTCGAGCAGGGTGGCGGCGTCACCGGCGCCGTAGCGCTGCAGGGCCAGGGGCGTGCTGGGGACGCTCATCAGTTCCTTCAGGCAGCGGGGACGGCGGTTCGGTAGTCGTCGAGGTAGTCGGCTATGCACGGCACCTTCGCGTGAGCTTGCAGTGCGCCGGCGATGTCGCGCAAGGATCGGATCAGCCGTTCGGAGCGAACGTCCGGAAGGTAGGCCAGGGTTCTGCGGCCGGCATCGGCGACAGCGTCGAGGTCGGGCCTGGCGTGCCCGGTGGAGTGCGATGTCGGCGGTGTAGAGCGAGCGGTTGCGGGCGTGGCCTGCGGCGAACAGCATCACTGCCTGCTCGGCGCCTGCCACCGCCCGGTCGTACTGGCGAAGGTCCGCACGGCACAGCGACTCAAGGCCTGCCAGCTCGCCGGGGACGAAGAAGCCGAGCCAGTCGGGGTCGGTGTCGCGCGGCCCCTTCGCGTACAGGTCGAAGGCCCGTACCAGCGCCGCTTCTGTAAGCGTGCGATCTCCCTGCAGGGCCCAGCCGCGGGCCTCACGCATCGCCAGGAGCGCCATCCAGCGCGGCGAGCCGAGCCCGGTGGCTGCGCGCTGTGCCGCCTGGGCGTTGCCTACGGCCTCGCGGGGACGGCCGGTGGCGTGGGCGAGCAAGGACAGGCACGCAAAAGCGTGGGCTTCCAGGCCGGGGTCGTCGCCTTGGCGGGAACTGGCGAGGGCTTCGGTGTAGAGGGAACGGGCATCTGCGGTGCGCCCGGCGTCGAGGGCCAGCCAGCCAGCGGCGACCGACAGCATGCCGGTAGCGGTATGGAGTTGGCGTCCGAGGTCTTCTCCGTAGCGGCCCTGGTCCAGCCAGGTGTGGGCGGTGTGTAGCGCGGTGGTGGCCTGCTGGCCGAGGTCGGCGGAGCCGTGGTCGTGGTCCTGCGTGTACAGGGTCTGCTCGGCGTCCCTGAGCGCTTGAACATGGTCGCGGCCCAGGGCGGTGCCGGCGTTCGCGGTCTGTGGGACGGCGCAGGCGAGCAGTGCGGCCCCGGCGCCAAGAAGAATGCTGCGTCGGCGCATGTCCTCGTCCCCTCCTTCCGTCTGTACCAGCGGTTCGGGCCTGGTCTTCTTGCCCCGTTGTCGCGGTTCGATGAACCCCAGCTCGGTTGCGGTTTTGCCGGTGACCTTGTGCAGCAGACGGCGGTACTTGGCTCTCGGCCAGGTGGAGTCGCCGTCCTCCCAGGTCGCGATGGTGCGGGTCACCAACAGGACCGGTTCCCCGAACTCGATCGACTTGCCCACCAGGAACTCGGCAGCCTCCCGGCGCCCCATGTCCCACTCGACCTCGCGCAGCCGCCGAAACGTGTCGTTCGGACTGCCCATGACCGGCCCCCCGGGGTGTGCTCCTGCACCGCGACTTCCCCCGACGGTAGCGAAGCGGACACGCTCGGCGACAGTGTCGAGCCGTTGGAACTTCCGATGACACACCGTTCCGTCATCGAAATTTCCTGCCATCTGACATCGCATCGGCACCGTGAGCCCCGCTTCTCTTGGTCCACGCCCAGCCACCGCGGCTGGGCTGCCGCCCGGCTTGGAAGCGGTGTTCACCCGCTGTCCGCCGCGGTCCGGGCCGTTGATGATCAGAAAGAGGCATGATGACGCATCCCACCGCACAGCTCGCGCCTCCTCCCAAGACCCGGGCTGGTGGAACGCACCACCAGTCGCTGCGCCTCACCGGTTCCTACACCATTGGCAAGCGAGTCGGCTTCGACTCCGCTCGCACCGTGAGCGGAGTCGACGAGAGCGACCTGCTCACCGCGGAGATCGTATTGGCGGCCAATGAGCTGAGCGGGCCCGGGTTCGTCGCCGATTTCGGTGACCTGGCCGTCTTCCGGGACCACATCGACACGGCCCTCGACCATCGCGACCTCGACCACGTCCTCGGTGACGCCAGCAACCGGGGCATCGCCGACCACCTTCTCAACTGGGCCGGGGCCAACCTGCCCGACAGCGCCCGCAAGCACCTGCAGGAGATTCGGATCCTCACTGGGCGGCCCGTGCTGACGGGTGAGCCGGAGTGTGCCCACTTCCGGGCCCGTCACTGGCTGGGCGGCCTGCCGGACGGGCACAAGTGCGGCCGGCCGCACGGGCATGGCTATGTCGTCACCCTGCCTGCGGGACCCGACGGCGCCTGCCCGTCAGTGCCTTGGCCGCCTCGTGCACGCACCACACGGCGACCCGTGCTGCGACGAAGTACATGCTGTAGAGGATCGATGCCGCCAGCATCGCGAAGATCGTGCTCTGGAGCGCGAGGAGCTGCTCGATGACGTGCGTTCGCTTCACGACCTTGACTTCGAGGCCGAACACCGCGAGGGCGACCAGCGCGCTCGCGAACACGGAGACGTTGAATACCGGAAGCATCGCGTGGGCGGAGCGGACCTCGGTCCGCAGCACGGTCGAGATCCGCCGTCCGGACGCCACCGCGTCGAGTGCGCCCTGCGCTCCATTGGTGAGCTTGCGCGCGGCCGGCCCTCCGGGCGCCGTGGTGGCCAACCGCCACCAGTGTCCCAGGCGCTGGCGCACCGAGGCTGCTTCCGTTCCCGACACGTCACTCTCCTCTGGCACGGGCTCCGCGTAGGCAGCCCCGATCACACCGGTAGGCGCCATCCGGGTCCGTCCTCGTCGCCGAGCCAGACCCGCTGCCCGTCACCGGTGACGGTGATGCCGAACCGTTCCTGGTGCGGTGCGCCGGCCGCCTGCCAGGCCTCGATGGCGTGCTCGACGTGGTCCCACAGGCGCAGCGGGCCGCGTTGGGTGACGGTCCATCCGCCGTGGTCGTCGGGTTGGGTGCGGGCGTGGGAGCCGGTGGCATGGTCGATGAGGATCTGTTGGTCGCCGGCGCCGATGCGTTCGGCGGAGGGGGCGGCGAGTTGGGCGACCCAGGTGCCGGTCCAGGTGGTGATGGTGGCGGGGTCGATGCGGGTGGGGCGTTCGTCGCCGGGGAGGAGGGTGGGGTTCTGGCGCGGGGGGCGGTCGTGGGGGCGGGCGATCATGAAGCTGGTCCAGCCGGGCAGGAAGCGGCCGGTTGCCTCGCCGGGGTCGGTGACGGTCAGCAGGGCGAGGCCGTAGCCGAACTGCCAGCCGGAGAAGGTGACGAGGATGTTTCCGCCGGGCCTGACCTGGTGCAGCCAGGGGTAGGGCAGGGTACGCACCGCGCAGGTCGCGATCAGTCGGTCGTACGGTGCGGCGGGCTTGTGGCCGGCGAGGCCGTCGCCGACGACCAGGCGCGGGGCGTAGCCGGCGGTCTTCAGGGAGGTGGCGGCGCGTTCGGCGAGGCCGGGGTCGACTTCGATGCTGGTGATGTTCTCCTCGCCGAGGCGGTGGGCGCCGAGCGCGGTGGAGTAGCCGGTGCCGGTGCCGATTTCCAGGATGCGGTGGCCGTCGTGGACGTCGAGTTGCTGCCACATGCGCAGGACCAGGGAGGGCAGGGTGGACGAGGAGGAGGGGGATCCGGCGACCGGTTGGTCGGCGTCTGCGGGGTGGATGCGGCCGTCGAGCTGGGTGATGAGGGTCTGGTTGGTGTAGACGGCCTCCAGCCAGCCATAGCCGCCTTCACGGACCGGTTCCCAGGAGGTGGGGAAGGAGCCGGGGACTTCGCGGAAGTAGTCGCCGACGAAGGCCTCGCGCGGCACGGTTGCTGCGGCGGCGCGCCAGTGCGGGTCGGTGAGGCCTTCGTCGGCGGTGAGCTGCCGGGCGAGGGCTGCGCGCAGGTCCGCGGCAGCGGCGGCGGTGGTGGTCATGCGGCGGGGCTCTTCTGGAGCTGGTCGGCGATCGCCGTGGCGATGGCGTCGGTGGTCGGAGGCGGGAAGAACGCCCACTGCCCGTTGCTGTTGCACTCGAGGAAATGCCAGCGGCCGTCGGTGGTGACGGCGAAGTCGAAGGCGCCGTAGACGAGCCGGAAGTGCTCCAGGTAGCGGGCCACGGACCGGCGCACGGACGTGGGCACGTCGATCCGGGTGTGGGTGAGCAGGTCCTGGCGGCGGCGCCAGTCCAGGTCCGGGCTGTCGATCCGGACGGCGAAGAGCTCGCGGCCCACCGCGGTCAGCCGCACGTCGTGGTCCTTGGCCAGGCGGGCCTGGAACAGGTGCGGGCAGGCGGCGACGGCGTCAGTGATCTCGTCCGGGGCGACCTCAGCGACCCACGCCTGCACCGGCCGGCCGTCCTCGTCCGTGCAGGGCGAGTTCCACAGCGGCTTGTAGACCGCCCCATCCGGCTGCTCGGCGCAGAAGGCGCGCGCCCGCTCGGGGTCGGTGGTGACGATCGTGTCGGGGACGGCGAAGCCGGCCGCGAGCGCGGCGTCGAGCTGGGCGGGCTTGTGCTCGGCGGCCCGGATCCGCCAGGGGTGGTTCACGTAGTGGGCGCCGGGCAACGCGGCGAGGACGCCCCCGACGCCCCACTGGGCCTGGGCGCGGGCGAACACGGCATCCTGCCCGTCCATGCCGGCCGGCGCGGCCCAGCCCGAGGGGCGCCGGGATCCGCGCGTACGACCCGCACCTGCCGCTCGGCCAGGATCCGCAGCACGATGTCGGCGGTCGGGTCGTAGGCGCAGGTCAGCACCAGGACCGCCGGCTGCCGGTCACCCGCCATGGTTCAGCTCTGGTCCTGGTCGTTGGACGTCACGGTGTCGACGTCGGTCGGCTGGGCCTGGCCGCCGCTCTGCCCGTCCCCGCCACCGCCGCCGGTGCTCGTCGGGCCAGTCCGGTCGGTGCTGGTCCCGTGCTTGCCAAGCTCGACGGCGCGGCCCTGCTCGTCGTGGAAGACCGCGACCTGGGTGTCCGGGTCGATGACCGGAGTCAGGGCGGGCCAGGGCGGCGTGTCGGCGAACGGGCGCATCCGGGTGGTGCCCCACGGGGCGGCGACGGCGTTCGGCATCCTGATCTCCCCTGCACGCGAAGTGTGACGCTGGCGATGCGATTGGTGACTATCGGTCATCATGCCGGTCGGCGGGACTGCTGGCAGGCGTTTCGCCGAACTGCCCGTCAAGGTCGGCACCGCCCTCCCCACCGAGCACCGCCCGCGCGCCACGGCAAGGGGTGAGCGGCCCCGGAAGCGGGGCTCAGCCGAAGGTGACGTCGGCGGTGAGAGTGGAGTCGGCGATGGGCGGGGCGCCGAGGAGGATATCGACGCAGTTGTCGAGGATCGGCTGGTCGCTGTCGATGTTCAGGAGCGAGGTCCGGGGAGCACCAGGGGTGAGCGGCCGACGGTCGGGGCTTGGCGTTGCGCAGCCCGCAACGCCCCCCGTAGGCGCTGGGTCCGTCCGGTGGACATGGGGCCGGCAGGACACGGCACCCGTGCGTGGGGTCGGCTGGTCAGCTGAGGGGGAACTGCCAGTACGCGGTGTCGCGGTACCCGGGCGACTTCGGGGCGACCTCCACCGTGACCAGCCCGCCCTCCCTGTCGGGCTTCACCCGTACCGGCACGGTGCGCTTCTGCTCCGTGTCGAGGGGCGGCGTGAGGGCGGTGACGGACGCGGCCCCGTCGAGGAAGGTCATGCCGGGGGCAGGGACGGGAGCGTGGCCGGCGCCGGGGGCGGGGGTGGGGGACGGGGTGCCGGAGTCGAGGGCTTTCCCCGGGCGGACGACGACGGGGGAGCCACCGGTCGTGCCGAGGCCGGTGGCGGGGGACGTCCCGCCCGGGCGCAGTTCCCTGCCGGTGCCGTTGTCGTAGGTGATCGTGAAGCTGTAGCTGTTGTCGGGTTCCCGGTGGGGTGGGCTCACGGTGATCCTCAGGCCGTCGTCGTAGCGGGCGGTCCCGCCGGCGTGCAGGGGCTCGACCACGGTTCCGGGGCCCTTGACGTACCCGTGCTGGGACAGGGAGTCCTCGAACTTGGCCAGCGCGATGGCTCCCAGGACGACCAGGGCGGTGAGGAGCGCCACCGCGATCCCGCAGCCGGTGGCCCAGCGCGGGTTGACGGAGGGCTGGGGGTGGGCGGGAGCCGCGTTCGTGTCCATGCTGATCACGGTAGGAAGCGGCCGGTCGGAAGCGCATGGGCGAGCGTACTCAAGGGCCGCCTGAGTAGTGCCGAGGCGCCGCTGGCGGGGTGTCCATGCTCTGCCTGAGCTATCCCCGCGAGCGCGGGGCCGACCGAGTTCGTGGGCAACGCCTGGACTCACAGCGGGAGCTATCCCCGCGAGCGCGGGGCCGACGGCCTGGGTCACCCCCGACAAGGACCTCCCGCGGAGCTATCCCCGCGAGCGCGGGGCCGACTCGAGCGGCTGGTCGGGCAGTGGCCGCCCGGGGAGCTATCCCCGCGAGCGCGGGGCCGACCTCGAATCGGGATTGCAGTCCCGGGCGGGGCGCGAGCTATCCCCGCGAGCGCGGGGCCGACTCCCCTTGGTACGCGGCGTACATCTGTGTGAGGGAGCTATCCCCGCGAGCGCGGGGCCGACCGTCAGCTGTCTGGAGTACCGTCCTCAAACCCGGAGCTATCCCCGCGAGCGCGGGGCCGACTCGCCGGCCGCCTCGTCGTAGGTGGTCACCCCGGAGCTATCCCCGCGAGCGCGGGGCCGACACTTCCTGACCTGCTGCGATTGGGCGCAGAGTGCGCCAATCCATTCAGTTCGAATCCGGAGCCCGCGTTGCGATATCAACGTCCCAGAGCCCACCCCTCCCAGCTGCGCGCAGGTGAGCCGGCTCTGAACCTTCGACAGCATCGTACGGGCTGTTGTCAGGCATAGGTGCAGGAGACGGGTTCGCCGGTGAGGGCGTCATGGCCGACAACGGCGCCCGCTACCTGTCGCATGCCTGGCGCGATGCCCTCGCCACCGAGGGCATCGCGCGCAAACGCACCCGGCCCTACCGCCCCCGGACCAACGGCAAGGGCGAACGCTTCAGCCGCCCCTGCGCGACGAATGGGCCTACGCACGGAGCTACCGCACCGAACAGGAACCCCGCGACGCCTACCTCGCCAGGCTCCAGATCTACAGTCACCACCACGGACACACCGCAATCGCGGGCATGCCACCCGCCAGCCAGCCGCATCCCCAACTTCACGGGACAGGACATCAGGAGGTCGCGCAGATTGGCGCGATGGGGCACCTCAGGAGATGAAGAGGCACAGGGCCTGGTGATCACCGGGAGCCCTGCTTCTCTGTGCCGTGTTCTGGAACTCAGGCAGTGCACGAAGTCGCGGCGGGGCGCCGGCCAGCGGTGAACGCGGCCGGTGGGACGCCCATGAAGTGGCGGAACTCGGCGGTCATGTGGGACTGGTCGTAGTAGCCGGCCGTCGTGGCGATGTCCGCCCATCGGCCCGCGTCGGCCGCGAGCACGGTGCGGACGCGGTCGATGCGTGCGAAGTGCTTGGGGGACAGGCCGGTGGCGTCGGTGAACAGGGCGTGCAGGCGGCGCTCACTGATGTGCAGCCGGGCCGCGGTCGCGGAGACGGTGGTGTCGGCCAGTAGACGCGCCGCCTCTTCGAGCCGCTCCGACGGTTCCGGGCGGTCGGCCAAGGCTTCTTCGAGAGCGGCGAGCGGGTCGGCGGCGAGCTGGTCGATGTCCAGGCCCGGTAGTTCGCCGAGCGGCAGGACACCGTCGGCGAGGCCGTTCAGCGAACGTCCGAGCAGGGCTTGGGCACGACCCGGCCGCATACGAACCCGCACGCACGAGCGGCCGGGCACGGCGACGTGGTAGGCGGCCCGGGTGCGGGGGCCCATGACGATCAGTTCGCGCTTGTCCGTGCGCACGAGAAGTGTGGTGGCGTGGTCGGGGACATCGACCGCCGCCGAACCGGTCTCCGTAGCGACATCGATCCCGGCCACCCACCGCAGAAGAGCGGGCGGCACGACGAGAGTTCTCACGCGGCCCACGATAGTGCCGAAACTTCCTATCAGGAGCTGTGCGAGCGCTGTCATCGTCGGGACATGATCCTTGTTACCGGTGCCACCGGCACCATCGGTAGTCACGTCGTCCGTCTGCTCACCGAGCGGGGCCTGCCGTTCCGGGCGATGTCCCGCCGCGAGCGGCCCGGCGGGGTGCGGGCCGACTTCGACGACCCGGCGTCGCTGGCGCGTGCAGTGGCCGACGTCGACACGGTCTTCCTCGTAACCGTGCCCCCCATACCCACCGCGGACCACGACATCGCCCTGGTCACGGCCGCGCGGGCGGCAGGCGTCCGTAAGATCGTCAAGCTGTCCGCCATCGGCAGCGGCGAGCGGTTCGACGGGGCGACCGTCGGCGCGTGGCACCTCGCCGCGGAGGAGGCGATCGAGGCCAGCGGGCTCGTGTGGACGATGCTGCGCCCGCCGAGCTTCGCCTCGAACCTCTTGTGGCACCGGACCCTGATCCAGGCCGGAGAACCGATCCCGAACCTGACCGGCGACTCCCGGCAGGCCGTCGTCGACCCGAGGGACGTGGCTGCGGTCGCCGTCGCCGCCATGACCGGCGATGCGCACGACGGGCAGCGGTACGACCTGACCGGGCCGGAGCTACTGACGTCCGCGGACCAGGCGGCGATCCTGGAGGGCGTGCTGGAACGGCCGGTCAGGGTCATCGACACGAATGCGCTTGACCGGTTGCCGGCCGAGATGGTCACCGGCATCGGCTGGGCACGCGCCGGCGGTGCGGCCTACGTCACCGACCACGTGCCGCGGGTGCTCGGCCGGCCGGCGGGCACGTTCGAGCAGTGGGCGCGCGACCATCGGGAGGCCTTCGAGGCAATGCCGTAGCCGACGGCCGCCAGGGCTCCGGTAGCTCAAGGGACACAGTCCTCAGGAAGATCGCCAGGTCCAAGCCGGCCGAGCAGGGCCTGCCCTTCTCGACATTCGAGAGCGGCGACGAACGAGTACGGCCGGCCCGGGACCAGAAGGTGTTGGTTACCG
>NZ_JBHXEM010000211.1:0-9246 GCF_042724755.1 Kitasatospora sp. NPDC127067
ACCACACCGAACGAACGCCACACCTCCGCCAGCGACACCATCACCGACCACAGCACCGGCTGCACCACATCGACCCGGGCGAGCAACCGCTCCGAGCCCAGCGCCTCCGCCAACGACCAGTCCACGTAAGGCGCCAGCGCCCGCCCGCACTCCGCCATCCGTTCCGCGAACACCTCCGATTCGGCCAACAGCTCCGCAGCCATCCCCACCCACTGCGAACCCTGACCCGGGAACACCAGCACCGAACGGCCGTCGACCGGGCGACCGCCGTCCCACGCTCCCGAGTCGTCGTCGGCCATCCGGCCCAGCAGGGTGTGGAGTTGGTCCCGGTCCCCGACCAGTGCCTTCCGGAACTCGAAGGCGGTGCGCGTGTGCAGGGCGGATCCGATGTCGCGCGGGTCGACCCCGGGGTTGCCGTCCAGGTGGCGGCGCAGCCGGTCGGCCTGGAGGCGCAGTGCCTGCGGGCTCTTCGCCGACAGCAGCCAGGGCACCGCCGGCAGGGGGGTGCGCTCGGCCGGCGGGCCGTCGTCCTCCAGGGGGGTGTGTTCGAGGATGGTGTGGACGTTGGTGCCGCTCAGGCCGAAGGAGGACACTCCGGCCCGGAAGGGGCGGCCGTGGGACGGCCAGGGCTGCTGCTCGGTCGCGAGGGCCAGCGCTCCGCGCGTCCAGTCGACGTGGCCGGAGGGCCTGCCGACGTGCAGGGTGCGGGGCACCTGCCCGTGCTGCATGGACAGCACCGTCTTGATGACCCCTGCCACACCCGATGCCGCCTGGGCGTGGCCGAGGTTGGACTTGAGGGAGCCGACCAGCAGGGGCCGTCCGGCGGGCCGGTCCTGGCCGTAGGTGGCCAGCAGGGCCTGCGCCTCGATCGGGTCGCCGAGGGTGGTACCGGTGCCGTGCGCCTCCACCACGTCCACCTCGGACGCCGTCAGGCCCGCGTCCGCGAGCGCCGCCCGGATCACCCGCTGCTGCGACGGACCGTTGGGGGCGGAGAGTCCGTTGCTGGCGCCGTCCTGGTTGACGGCGGAGCCGCGTACCACCGCCAGTACCGGGTGTCCGTTGCGGCGGGCGTCCGACAGCCGCTCCAGCAGCAGGACGCCGACGCCTTCGCCCATGCCCATGCCGTCCGCGTCGTCCGAGAAGGCCTTGCAGCGGCCGTCCTCGGCGAGTCCCCGTTGCCGGGAGAAGCTGATCAGGGCGCCGGGGGTCGCCATCAGGGCGACGCCGCCGACCAGGGCGAGGGAGCAGTCGCCGCCGCGCAGGGCCCGGCCGGCGTAGTGCATGGCGACGAGTGAGGAGGAGCAGGCCGTGTCGATGGTCACGGCGGGGCCTTCGAGGCCCAGGGTGTAGGCGACCCGGCCGGATACGACGCTGGGTGCGCTGCCGGTGAGCAGGTGGCCGTCTCCTTCCTCCGACTGGGCGACGACGGCCGCGTAGTCGGCGTAGTTGACGCCGGTGAACACTCCGGTGCGGCTGCCGCGCAGGGCGGCCGGGTCGATGGCGGCCCGTTCGATCGCCTCCCAGGTGGTTTCCAGGAGCAGCCGCTGCTGGGGGTCCATGGCCAGGGCCTCGCGCGGCGAGATGCCGAAGAACTCCGCGTCGAAGTCGGCGGCGTCGTGCAGGAAGCCGCCCCGCCGGGTGGTCGAGGTGCCGGGGCGGTCGGGGTCGGGGTCGTAGAGGGCTTCGATGTCCCAGCCGCGGTCGGTGGGGAAGTCCGAGACGGCGTCGCCGCCGTCGGCGAGCAGGCGCCACAGGTCTTCGGGGGTGCCGATCCCGCCGGGGAAGCGGCAGGCCATGGACACGATCGCGATCGGCTCGTCGTCGGGCGCGGGCGGGTGCGCGGCGGCGTCCGGGGCGGCGGGGTCCGGGGCGGCGGCCTGCCGGCCGAGCAGTTCGGCGCGGATCTCCCGGGCGAGCGCGGTGGACGACGGGTGGTCGAAGATCAGCGTGGACGGCAGCCGCAGCCCGGTGGCGGTGTTGAGCCGGTTGCGGAGTTCGACTGCGGTGAGGGAGGCGAAGCCCATGTCCTGGAACGCCGTGCCGGGCCGGATCGCGTCCACCGAGGGATGGCCGAGGACGGCTGCCGCGTGGGTGCGGACCAGGTCGAGCAGCAGGCGGTGCTGTTCGGATTCGGCGAGGGCGGCGAGCCGTTGGCGCAGCAGTGCGGCGGCGGGTGCCTCCGTGTCACCGGTCGCGGCCTCCAGGGCACGGCGGGCTTCGGGGATGCCGGTGAGCAGCGGGCTGCGGCGGGTGGAGGTGAAGACGGCGGCGAACTGCTCCCAGTCGACGTCGGCGACGGCGAGTACGGTCTCGTCGTCGTCGAGTGCCTGTTGCAGGGCGTGGACCGCGAGGTCGGGGGCGATCCGGGGCAGGCCGTGCTGCTCCAGTTTGAACAGGTCGGCGTCCTCTCCGGCGATGCGGTCCTGGAAGGGGTTCTCGGCCTGCCAGATGCCCCAGTCGACGGTGGTGGCGGTGAGGCCGCGGGCCCGGCGGTGCTGGGCCAGGGCGTCGAGGTAGGCGTTGGCCGCGGCGTAGGCGCCGTGGTCGCCGCTGCCCCAGACTCCGGCGATCGAGGAGAACAGGACGAAGGCGTCGAGTTCGCGGTCGAGCAGGGCGTCGAGGTGTTCGGCGCCGGCGGCCTTGGCGGCCACGATCTGTTCGAACGCGGACATCGGTGTGCCGTCCAGGGGGGCGAGCGCGACGAACGCGGCCGCGTGGACGACCGCGGTGACCGGGTCGCCCGCCGTGTCCAGGCCGGTGAGCAGTTCCGCCACGGCCCGACGGTCCGCCAGGTCGCAGACGGGCAGGGTCAGTCGTACGCCGAGGGCGGCCAGTTCCGCGGCGAGTTCGGCCGCGCCGGGTGCCTGGGGGCCTCGGCGGCCGGGCAGGACGAGGTGGGTGGCGCCGCTGCGGGCCAGCCAGCGGGCGAGGTGCGGGCCGACGGCTCCGGTGCCGCCGGTCAGCAGGACGGTGCCGCGGGGCTTCCAGTGCTTCGTACGGCTGTCGTTCCGGGGGGCGCGCCGGAGGCGGCGGGCCAGCAGGCCGGTGGGGCGCAGGGCGAGCTGGTCCTCGCGGCCGAGGCCGTCCGGACCGGTGCCGGGGGCCGTCAGTGCGGCGGCGAGGCGGGTCCTGGCGCGGGCGTCGAGGTTCGGCGGCAGGTCGATGAGTCCGCCCCAGCGGGCGGACAGTTCCAGCGCGGCCACCAGTCCGGTGCCCCAGACCAGTGCCTGGCGGGGGTGGGTGACCGGGTCGTCCGGGCCCGTGGACACGGCCCCGGCGGTGGCGCACCACAGGGGTGCGGTGAGGGCGAGGTCGCCCAGGGCCTGCACCAGGGCGACGGTGAGTGCCGTCCCGGTGGGCAGGGCCGGGTGGTCGGGGTGGGGCCGGTCGGCGACGGCCAGCAGCGACAGCACGCCCGTCGGGACGCGGTCGCCGAGAGCGGTGGCGAGCGTGTCCGCGAGGTCCGTACGGCGGACGGCGTCGGCGGTGAGTTCGGCCGTGACGACGGTGGCGCCCGCTTCGGTGAGGGCGAGCAGCGGGCCGCGTACCCGTGCGTCGTCGTCGTGTCCGGCGGGCAGGACGACGAGCCAGGTGCCGGCGGCGGGGGTGGCGGCCGGCGGGTCGGGCAGGGGCTGCCAGCCGATGCGGTAGCGCCAGGAGTCGATGACGCTCTCGTCGCGCCGCTGTTTGCGCCAGCCTCGCAGGGCGGGCAGGACGGGGGCGAGGGCGTCCTCGTCGACGGCGAGGTGGGCGGCGATCTCGGCCGGGGCGTCGTGGTCGACCATGTGCCAGAAGGCCGTGTCGTGCGGGTCGGCGGCGGCCGGTCCGGTGCCGGGCGCCGCCTCCGGCTCCAGCCAGTAGCGCCGCAGCTGGAAGGGGTATCCGGGCAGGGCGGTCGGGCGGGCGCCGGTGCCGGCGTACACCGCGGACCAGTCGACGGCCGCGCCGGCCACCCACAGTTCGGCGGCCGAGCGCAGGGCCCGGCGCGGTCCGCCGTCGTCGCGGCGCAGGGTGCCGACGACCACGGGCGGCTCCTCGGCGCCGGTGGCCTCGGCGGTGTCCTGGAGGGCCATGGTCAGCACCGGGTGCGGCGACACCTCGACGAAGACCTCGTGGCCCTGTTCGATCAGGGAGCGGACGGCGGCATCGAAGCGGACGGTCCCGCGGAGGTTGCGGTACCAGTAGTCGGCGTCCATGACCGTGGTGTCGAGCCGGTCGCCGGTGACGGTGGAGAACAGCGGGATCCGGGCCGGGAGCGGGCGTACGCCGGCCAGCGCGGCCAGCACCTCGGACCTGATCCCTTCGACCTGGGCCGAGTGCGAGGCGTAGTCCACGGGTACGGACCGGGCCCGTACGCCCTGCGCGGCGCAGTCGGCGAGCAGTTCGGCCAGGGCCCGGGTCTCCCCCGAGACCACCACGGCGGCGGGCCCGTTGACGGCGGCCACCGACAGCTTCTCGGCCCAGGGGGCGATCTCGGCGCGGACCCGGTCCTCGGGCAGGGACACCGCGACCATGCCGCCGAATCCGGCCAGCGCCCGGATGGCCCGGCTGCGCAGGGCGACGACCTTCGCCCCGTCCTCCAGGCTCAGCGCTCCCGCCACCACGGCGGCGGCGATCTCGCCCTGGGAGTGCCCGACCACGGCGTCGGGCCGGACGCCCCAGGACTCCCAGTGCGCGGCCAGTGACACCATCACCGCCCACAACACCGGCTGCACCACGTCCACCCGTTCCAGGGAGGGTGCCCCGGGCGCGCCCTCCAGGACGGCGGGGAGCCGCCAGTCGACATGGGCGGAGAGGGCGGCGTCGCAGGCGGCGAGGCGGTCCCGGAAGGCGGGGCTGGTGGCGAGCAGGTCCCGTGCCATGCCGGCCCACTGGGAGCCCTGGCCGGGGAACACCAGGGCCGTCCGGCCCTCGACGACCCGGCCGGTGCCCGCGACGACGTCGGCGGGCGTGGCCGGGGCGGGAGCCGGGGCCGGGCCGGTGGGGAGGTCCGTGCCCGGTCCGGACAGGGCGGCGAGGCCGTCCAGCAGTGCGGGGCGCCCGTCGCCGATCACCACGGCCCGGTGTTCGAAGGCGGACCGGGTGGTCGCCAGCGAGAACCCGATGTCGGCCGCCCGTGCGGGCGCGTCCGTGGCGAGCCGGGCGCGCAGCCGGGCCGCCTGGTCCCCGAGCGCGGACGCGGTGCGGCCGGACAGCACCCAGGGCAGCACGGCCCCGGGCGCGCCCGGCCCGGCGGCGGTGTCCGGCCCGTCGGTCACGGCTTCCGGCCCGTCGGTCACGGCTTCCGGCCCGTCGGCCGGTTCCGGCTCCGGCGCCTGTTCGAGGACGACGTGCGCATTGGTGCCGCTCATGCCGAACGAGGACACCCCGGCCCGGCGCGGCCGGTCGACGGCGGGCCAGTCGCGGGCCTCGGTGAGGAGTTCGACGGCGCCCGAGGACCAGTCGGCGTGCGGGGTGGGCGCGTCCACGTGCAGGGTGCGCGGCAGGACGCCGTGCCGCAGCGCGAGAACCGTCTTGATGACCCCGGCGACCCCGGCAGCGGCCTGGGTGTGCCCGATGTTGGACTTCAGCGACCCCAGCCACAGCGGTCGGTCGGCGGGCCGGTCCTGGCCGTAGGTGGCCAGCAGCGCGTCGGCCTCGATCGGGTCGCCGAGAGTGGTGCCGGTGCCGTGCGCCTCCACCGCGTCCACGTCGGACGCCGTCAGGCCCGCATCCGCGAGCGCCGCCCGGATCACCCGCTGCTGGGAGGGGCCGTTGGGGGCGGTCAGGCCGTTGCTGGCACCGTCCTGGTTGATCGCCGAACCGCGCAGCACGGCCAGCACCGGGTGGCCGTTGCGGCGCGCGTCCGACAGCCGCTCCAGCAGCAGCATCCCCACGCCCTCGCCCCAGCCGGTGCCGTCCGCGGCCGCCGCGAACGGCTTGCAGCGGCCGTCGGCGGACATCGCGCCCTGCCGGCTGAACTCGACGAACACCGCCGGCAGCGCCATCACGCTGACCCCGCCGGCGAGGGCGAGCGAGCACTCCCCGGCCCGCAGGGCGCGCGCCGCGAGGTGCAGCGCCACCAGCGAGGCCGAACAGGCGGTGTCCACGGTGACGGCGGGGCCTTCGAGGCCGAGCGCGTAGGACACCCGCCCGGACATCACGCTCATCGAGTTCCCCGTCATCAGGAACCCCTGGACGGCTTCGGCGGCGCCGGAGCCCAGCGTCGCGTACCCCTGGTCGATGGCTGCGGCGAACACCCCGGTACGGCTGCCCCGCAGGGTGAGCGGGTCGATGCCGGCCTGCTCGACGGCCTCCCAGGACGCCATCAGCAGAAGCCGCTGCTGCGGGTCCATCGCGACCGCCTCGCGGGGCGAGATACCGAAGAACTCCGGGTCGAAGTCCGCCGCGCCGTCCAGGAACGCCCCCCGCCCGGGGACGGTACCGCCGGACGGCCAGGCGGTCTCCCAGCCCCGGTCGCCGGGGACGGGCGCGACGGTGTCGCGGCCTTCGGCGAGCAGTTCCCACAGGTCCTCGGGGGTGCGGACACCGCCGGGGAAGCGGCAGCTCATCGCCACGATCGCGATCGGCTCGCTCGTGCGGGCCTCGGCCTCCCGGAGCCGCTGCCGGGTGTCCCGAAGGTCGATGGTCACCCGGTTGAGGTAGTCACGCATCCTCTGGTCGCTCACTGGACACCGCTGCTTTCGTCTCGGGCTGCTCGGGTCTCGTCTCGGACTGCGCGGGACGCGCAGGGTGCGCGGAACGGTGCCCTGGTCATGCGGATCCCAGCTGCCGGTCGATGTAGTCGAACATCTCGTCGTCGCTGGCCGCCTCGATCAGGTCGGGGGCCAGGTCGTCCACGTCGCCCGTGGGGCGGGCGGTGGTGGCCGTTGTCCGGCCGGGCAGCGGGCGGGACAGCACTTCCCGTATCCGGGCGGCGAGTTCGTCGCTGACGCCGTCCGGCGGCAGGGCGTCGAGCAGGGTCTCCAGGGTGTCGAGCCCGGCCCGGACCGCCGCGTCGCCGGTCGGGCGGGCGGCGGTGACCCGCTCGGCGAGGTGGCGTGCCAGTGCCTCCGGGGTGGGGTGGTCGAAGACCAGCGCGGCCGGCAGCCGCAGCCCGGTCGAGGACACCAGCCGGTTGCGCAGTTCGACCCCGGTGAGGGAGTCGAAGCCGACCTCCTTGAACGGGCGGGCCGGGCGGATCAGGTTCGGCGAACTGTGGCCGAGCACCGCCGCCGCGTTGCCGCGCACCAGGTCGAGCAGGGTCCGGTGCAGCTCGGCCTCGGGCAGCTCGGCGAGCTGCTGCGCCATCGAGCGGGCCGGTGCCGCGGCGGAGGCGGCGGCCGTACGGGCGGGGCGGGCCAGGCCGCGGAGCACGGCGGGCAGCCGGTCGTCCGCCCGCAGCACGGACGGGGCGATCCTGGCCGCGAGCCGGTAGGCGTACGGGGAGTCCAGCGCCGCGTCGAACAGGGCGAGGCCCTCCGCCGAGGTCAGCGCGCCCGCCCCGGCGCTCCGGCCCGCGGTGACCGCGGCGGTCATCCCGCTGCGCTCCTCCCACAGGCCCCAGCCGATGGACAGGCCGGGCAGCCCCTCGGCCCGTCGTTCGGCGGCGAGGGCGTCGAGGACCGCGTTGGCGGCGGCGTAGTTCGCCTGCCCGGCCGCGCCGAACTGGGCGGCGCCCGAGGAGAACAGGACCAGCGCCGCGAGGTCGAGGTCCCGGGTGAGTTCGTGCAGGGCCAGCGCCGCGTCCGCCTTGGGCCGCAGGACGCGGTCGAGCCGGTCCGGCGTCAGCCCGGCGATCGTGGCGTCGTCCAGAACACCGGCCGCGTGGACGACGGCGGTGAGCGGGTGCGCGGCAGGCACCGACCCGAGCAGGGCGGTGAGCGCGGCGCGGTCGGCGACGTCGCAGGCGGCGACGGTCACCGAGGCTCCGAGCCCGGTCAGTTCCCGCTCCAGCTCCGGCATTCCGTCGGCGGATCCGCCCCGGCGGCCCGCCAGCAGCAGGTGCCGGGCGCCGTGCGCGACGACCAGGTGCCGGGCCAGGAGCCGTCCCAGGGTGCCGGTGGCCCCCGTGACCAGGACGGTCCCTTCGGGGTCCGGTGCAGCGGGCAGCAGCAGGACGTTCTTGCCGACGCCCCGGGCCTGGCTGAGCGAGCGCAGGGCGGCCGGGGCCTGCCGGACGTCCCAGCCGGTGACGGGCAGGGGACGCAGCACCCCCTGCTCGAACAGGTCCAGGATGTCGGCGAGCATCTCGCCGATCCGCTCCGGACCGGCCTCCATCAGGTCGAACGCCCGGTAGCGCACCCCGGGGTGCTGCCGGGCGACCGTCCCGGGGTCGCGGACGTCGGTCTTGCCCATCTCCACGAAGCGGCCGCCGTTCGGCAGCAGCCGCAGACCGGCGTCGACGAACTCCCGCGCCAGGCTGTCGAGTACGACGTCGACGCCCCGCCCGCCGGTGGCCGTCAGGAACTTCTCGGCGAAGTCGGTGGTACGGGTCGAGGCGATGTGCTCGGTGTCCAGTCCGCCGGCCTTCAGGACGTCCCACTTGGCGGGGGAGGCGGTCGCGAACACCCGCGCACCGGCGTGCCGGGCGAGCTGTACCGCCGCCATGCCGACACCGCCGGCCGCGGCGTGGACCAGGACCGATTCGCCGCGCCGCAGTCCGCCGAGATCGAACAGACCGTAGTAGGCGGTGAGGAACACCACCGGCACGGATGCGGCGCGGGCGAAGGACCAGCCCGCCGGTATCCGGGCGACGGTGCGGCGGTCGGCGACGGCGGTCGGGCCGAACGCGCCCCCGAAGATCCCCATCACCCGGTCCCCGGGCACCAGGTCGTCGACACCCGGGCCGACCTCGATGACGGTTCCGGCGCCCTCGCTGCCCAGGCCCTGCTGTTCGGGGTCGGGGTCCAGGCCGAGCGCGGCGATGACGTCGTGGAAGTTCAGCCCGGCGGCGCGCACCGCGATCCGTACCTCGCCCTTGCCCAGCGGGGCGAGGTCCGCGGGCGCGGGCTCCGCCGCGATGTCCTCCACGGAGCCCCGGCCGTCGGTGGTGAGCCGCCAGGGAGCGCCGTCCGGCAGGGACAGCGTGCCGTCCGGCCGTCCGCCGCGGACCAGCCGCGGCAGCAGCGGCGGGCCGGTCCGCAACGCCAGCTCGGGTACCCCGGTGGCGAGCGCCGCAGGCAGGGGGTCCGCCGGCTCGCCGGTCCCGGCCGCGACGTTCAGGACGAAGCGCCCGGGGGGCACGGCCCGCGCGCTGCGCACCAG
>NZ_JBHXEM010000212.1:0-9195 GCF_042724755.1 Kitasatospora sp. NPDC127067
GGCGGAACCCGGGTCCCACGCCGGGGCCCCGGACCCTCTGTTCGAGGGGGGGTCCGGGCCCTGCTGGAGCCGGGAGGGTCAGCCCAGGTCGACCGAGCGCGCGAAGTGGGCGCCGATCTCGGCGGCGATGGCCGACAGCACCTCCTGCGGGATCTCGGTGTCCACGGTGATGGAGGCCAGCGCGTTGCCGCCGTCGCGGGCGACCTGCATGCCGGCGATGTTGATGCCCGCGTCGCCGAGGTGGCGGCCGAGCACGCCGACCACGCCGGGGCGGTCCTCGTACTTGAAGAAGGCCATGTGGTCGGTGAGCGCCACGTCCACGTCGAAGGCGTCCACGCCGACGATCTTCTGGGTCTGCTTGGGGCCGGCCAGCGTGCCGGAGATGGCGATCTCCTCGCCGCCCCCGAGCGTGCCGCGGACGGTGATCACGTTGCGGTGCTCGGGGCTCTCGCTGGAGGTGGTCAGCCGGACCTCGACACCGCGCTCCTGGGCGAACAGCGGGGCGTTGACGTAGGACACCGTCTCCGCCACCACGTCCTCGAACACGCCCTTCAGCGCGGACAGTTCGAGAACCTTCACGTCGTGCTGGGTGATCTCGCCGCGGACCTCGACGTCGAGGCGGACGGCCACCTCGCCGGCCAGCGCGGTGAAGATCCGGCCGAGCTTCTCGGCCAGCGGCAGGCCCGGGCGGACGTCCTCGGCGATCACGCCGCCCTGGACGTTCACCGCGTCCGGCACCAGCTCGCCGGCCAGCGCGAGGCGCACCGACCTGGCGACCGCGATGCCGGCCTTCTCCTGCGCCTCGTCCGTGGAGGCGCCCAGGTGCGGGGTGGCGACCACGTTGTCGAAGGCGAACAGCGGGGAGTCGGTGCACGGCTCCTTGGCGTACACGTCCAGGCCGGCGCCGGCCACCCGGCCGTCGCGCAGCGCGCTCGCCAGCGCCTCCTCGTCCACGATGCCGCCGCGGGCGGCGTTCACGATGCGGACGGTCGGCTTGACCTTGTGCAGCGCCTCGTCGCCGATCAGGCCGATGGTCTCCGGGGTCTTGGGGAGGTGGACGGTGATGAAGTCCGAGGCCTCCAGCAGCTCCTCCAGGGTGACCAGCTTGACGCCCATCTGCGCGGCGCGGGCGGCCTGGATGTAGGGGTCGTACGCGACGATCTTCATCCCGAACGCGGACATCCGCTGGGCGACCAGCACGCCGATCCGGCCGAGGCCGACGACACCGAGGGTCTTCTCACTCAGCTCGACGCCGGTGTACTTGTTGCGCTTCCACTCGCCCTGCTTGAGCGCGGCGTTGGCCGGCGCGATGTTGCGGGCGACGGAGATCAGCAGGCCGCAGGCGAGCTCGGCGGCGGTGACGATGTTGGAGGTCGGCGCGTTGACGACCATCACGCCGGCCTTGGTGGCGGCGGAGACGTCCACGTTGTCCAGGCCGACACCGGCCCGGGCGACCACCTTGAGCTTGCGGGCGACGGCCAGCGCCTCGGCGTCGACCTTGGTGGCGGAGCGGATCAGGATCGCGTCGACGTCGGCGATCGCGGTGAGCAGCTCGGTGCGGTCGGCGCCGTTGCAGTGGCGGATCTCGAAGTCGGGGCCGAGGGCGTCGACGGTGGCGGGCGAGAGCTCTTCGGCAATCAGAACTACGGCGCTTTTGGATGTCACAGTGCTCACGACAGTGGGTCCTTAACTGTCCGGTTCCCCCGGGCACGTAGGTGGCGTGGAGGGCGGGGGAAGGTGGCATGCCGCGTAGATAGACGCACGACGCTGTGGGCCTGACGCGCACTCGGAGTGTATCGACGGGCTGGACAGCGGGCTGCTCCCGTCCGGCGAAATCACCCGGACGAGAGCAGCCTACTTGTACAACGGGGTAACAAAATCGGGGCCGGCGGCGCAGCCGGTACCGGCCCGGAAGGGGGTCAGGCCTTCTCGTTGACCCAGCTCATCAGCGAGCGCAGCTTCTTGCCGGTGGTCTCCAGCAGGTGGTCCTCGTCGGCCTTCTTGTACTCGTTGTACTTGGGCAGACCCGCCTTGTACTCGGCGATCCAGGTGTTGGCGAAGGTGCCGTCCTGGATCTCGGCGAGGACCTTCTTCATCTCGGCCTTGGTGGCGTCGGTGATGATCCGCGGGCCGGTGACGTAGTCGCCCCACTCGGCGGTCTCGGAGACCGACCAGCGCATCTTCTCCAGGCCGCCCTCGTACATCAGGTCGACGATGAGCTTCAGCTCGTGCAGGCACTCGAAGTAGGCGATCTCCGGCTGGTAGCCGGCCTCGACCAGGGTCTCGAACCCGGCCTTCACCAGGGCGGCGGTGCCACCGCAGAGGACGGCCTGCTCGCCGAACAGGTCGGTCTCGGTCTCCTCGGTGAAGGTGGTCTTGATGACGCCGGCCTTGGTGGCGCCCAGGCCCTTGGCGTACGACAGCGCCAGGGCGAAGGCGTTGCCCGAGGCGTCCTGCTCGACCGCGACGATCGCGGGGACGCCGCGGCCCTCCTCGTACTGGCGGCGGACCAGGTGGCCCGGGCCCTTCGGGGCGACCATGCAGACGTCGACGTCCGCCGGGGGCTTGATGAAGCCGAAGCGGATGTTCAGGCCGTGGCCGAAGAACAGGGCGTCGCCGGCCTTCAGGTGCGGGGCGATGTCGGCCTCGTAGACGTCGGCCTGGATCGGGTCCGGCACCAGGATCATGATGACGTCGGCCTCGGCCGCCGCCTCGGCCGGGGTGACGACGCGCAGGCCGGCCTCCTCCGCCTTGGCGCGGGACGTGGACTCCGGCTTCAGGCCGACCCGGACGTCGGCGCCGGAGTCGCGCAGCGACAGCGCGTGGGCGTGGCCCTGGCTTCCGTAGCCGATGACCGCGACCTTGCGGCCCTGGATGATGGACAGGTCGGCGTCGTCTTCGTAGAACAGCTCGGCCACGGGGGCACATCTCCTTGCGTGATGGTTGCCGGGTACGCGGTGCTCACCGTATGCGCACGCGGCGGGGGTTTGGGTCTTTGCGTCAGGGTTTGAGACGGCGCTGTTTACGCGCTGCGGTCCAGGGCGCGCAGCGAGCGGTCCGTGATGGAACGCGCGCCGCGGCCGATGGCGACCAGGCCGGACTGGACCAACTCCTTGATGCCGTAAGGCTCCAGCATCCGGAGCATGGCCTCCAGCTTGTCCGAACTGCCGGTGGCCTCGATGGTCACCGCTTCGGGCGACACGTCGACGGTCTTGGCACGGAACAGCTGGACGATCTCGACGATCTGCGACCGGGTCTCGTTGTCGGCGCGGACCTTCACCAGGACCAGTTCCCGCTGGATCGCAGCGGACTGGTCGAGTTCGACGATCTTTATCACGTTCACGAGCTTGTTGAGCTGCTTGGTGACCTGTTCCAGCGGGAGGTCCTCGACGTTGACCACGATCGTCATCCGGGACACGTCCGGATGCTCGGTCGAGCCGACGGCGAGGGAGTCGATGTTGAAGCCCCGACGGGAGAACAGGGCGGCGATGCGGGCGAGCACGCCGGGCTTGTTCTCGACCAGGACGGAGAGGGTGTGCTTGGACATGGGATTCCTCAGTCGTTCTGGAAACTGCAGGGGCTGGTCAGTCGAGGTCGTCGCCGAAGTCGGGGCGCACGCCCTTGGCGAACTGGATCTCGTCGTTGCTGGTGCCGGCCGCGACCATCGGCCAGACCATGGCGTCCTGGTGGACGATGAAGTCGATGACCACCGGGCGGTCGTTGATCTCCATCGCCTGCTTGATGACCGCGTCGAGGTCCTCGGGGCGCTCGCAGCGCAGGCCGACGCAGCCCATCGCCTCGGACAGCAGGACGAAGTCGGGGATCCGGGTGCCCTGGGCCGGCGGCTCGATGCCGTCGTGGCCGGGTCCGGAGTGCAGCACGGTGTTGGAGTAGCGCTGGTTGTAGAACAGCGTCTGCCACTGCCGGACCATGCCCAGCGAGCCGTTGTTGATGACCGCGACCTTGATCGGGATGTCGTTCAGGGCGCAGGTGACCAGCTCCTGGTTGGTCATCTGGAAGCAGCCGTCGCCGTCGATGGCCCAGACCGCGGTCTCCGGGCGGCCGGCCTTGGCGCCCATCGCCGCGGGGACGGCGTAGCCCATCGTCCCGGCGCCGCCCGAGTTGAGCCAGGTGCCCGGCTTCTCGAACTGGATGAACTGCGAGCTCCACATCTGGTGCTGGCCCACGCCCGCGGCGTAGATGGCCTCGGGGCCGACCAGCCGGCCGATCCGCTCGATGACCTGCTGCGGCGAGAGCTGCCCGTTCGGGGCCGGCTCGTAGCCGAGCGGGTAGGTCTTCTTCCACTCGTCGAGCCGCTCCCACCACTCGGTGTAGTCGCCCCGGTGGCCGGCGTCGAACTCGGCCTGGACGGCGACGATCAGGTCGGCGAGCACCTCGCGGGCGTCGCCGACGATCGGCACGTCCGCCGGGCGGTTCTTGCCGATCTCGGCCGGGTCGATGTCGGCGTGGACGACCTTGGCGCCGGGGGCGAAGCCGTCCAGCTTGCCGGTGACGCGGTCGTCGAAGCGGGCGCCGAGGGTGAACAGCAGGTCCGCCTTCTGGAGCGCGGTGACGGCCGGGACGGAGCCGTGCATGCCGGGCATGCCCAGGTGCTGGGGGTGGCTGTCCGGGAAGGCGCCGAGCGCCATCAGGGTGGTGACCACCGGGGCGCCGGTCAGCTCGGCGAGGATCCGCAGCTCGGCGGTGGCCTGCGCCTTGAGCACGCCGCCGCCGACGTACAGCACCGGACGCTTGGCGCCGACCAGCATCTTCGCGGCCTCGCGGATCTGCTTGGCGTGCGGCTTGGTCACCGGGCGGTAGCCGGGCAGCGCGGTCTCGACCGGCCAGCGGAAGGTGGTGGTCGCCTGGAGCGCGTCCTTGGCGATGTCGACCAGGACCGGGCCGGGGCGGCCGGTGGCGGCGATGTGGAAGGCCTCCGCGATCACCCGGGGGATCTCGGCCGGGTCGGTGACCAGGTAGTTGTGCTTGGTGATCGGCATCGTGATGCCGCAGATGTCCGCCTCCTGGAAGGCGTCGGTGCCGATCGCCTTGGAGGAGACCTGGCCGGTGATCGCGACGATCGGCACCGAGTCCATGTAGGCGTCGGCGATCGGGGTGACCAGGTTGGTCGCGCCCGGGCCGGAGGTCGCCATGCAGACCCCGACCCGGCCGGTGGCCTGGGCGTAGCCGGTGGCGGCGTGACCGGCGCCCTGCTCGTGGCGGACCAGGATGTGGCGCACCTTGACGGAGTCCATCAGGGGGTCGTACGCGGGAAGGATGGCCCCGCCCGGAATGCCGAAGACGGTGTCCGCGCCCACGGCCTCCAGGGAGCGGATGAGCGACTGGGCGCCGGTCATGGTCTCGACGACGTGCTGGGGAGCGGGAGCGTTGGCGGCCGGGTTGTCCCCGCGGCGGGGGGATGCGGCGTGCTCAGTCATCTGCCTGTCTCTTCTCGGGATTTGCCGACCAGGTGCTGCGGGCCCCGGTGCTGCGAGGGTGGGGTCCCGGTCCGGGCCGAGCGCCGGCTCTGCCTCAATCGTCCCGCTCGATCCGACAAGTCGGACATGCTCGGGCGGCCGAGGCCAGGGGTCTTGCGGAGGTGGAACAGCGTCGGTGCAACAAAAAACCCCTCGTGCCCAAGGGCATGCGAGGGGTGGCGCGTCGGTCTGTCACGAGCAGGGCGTACGAGCCCACTCAGCCGACGCGCCCGCCAAGTACGAGAATTCGGGTGCGCATGGCAACGACCTTCCTCCCGTCCGGGGCGGCATGTCAAGCAGGTGGGATGACCGTCTCGCCATGCGGACCCCCCGGCGGACCAGTGACGGCACGGTGTTCGGGCAGGTCAGAGCCGCCATGGTGATGTGCGCCACGTCCCGGCGCGGCGTCCGTGCGGCCACTCGTGCGGCCACTCGTCCGGGTGTCGTCGGCGGCGGGAGGGTACGCGCGGCGGGCCGGGACCGGGCCCGCCGGCGCGGGCAGCGGATAGCCGCGGCGGGCCAGCGCCCGGCGCAGCCGGGGCTCGTCCAGCGGCGGGGCGAAGGCCGAGCCCTGGGCCTGCCCGCAGCCCAGCTCCTGCAGCGCGGAGACCTGGCGGGGCAGGTCCACCCCCTCGGCGGCGGTGGCCATCCCGAGGTCGCGGCCGAGCCGCAGCACGTGCCCGGCCAGGGTGCGGCTGAGCGCGGACTCGCCGAGGTCCTGGACGAGCGTGCGGTCCAGCTTGAGCCCGTCCAGCGGCAGCCGGGCGAGGGCGCCGAGCGAACCGCCGCCGGCGCCGTACCCGGCCAGCCAGGTGGAGACGCCCAGCCCGCGCAGGGCGGAGAGCCGGCGGCCGAGCTCGTCGGCGAGCGAGTCCGGGCCCATCCGGGCCACCTCGATCACCAGCTCGTCGGCCGGCAGCCCGCTGTCGCGCAGCGCCGCGGCCACCGTCTCGTACAGGCCGGGCGAGCAGAGCCGTTCCACGGAGAGCCGGACGGCCACCGGGACGGGCTCCGGCGCGCCGCGGCCCCGGCCCGGCAGGGTGCGCCGCTCGACGGCCGCGCTGACCGCCTCCAGGACCAGCCAGCGGGAGAACCGGGTGGCCGCGTCGCCGTGCTCGCTCGAACGCAGGAACTCGGCCGGGGTGAGCAGCAGGCCGCCCACCGAGCGCCAGCGGGCCTGCGCCTCGACGCCGGTCACCGCGCCGCTGCGCAGGTCCACCACGGGCTGGTGGAGCAGTGTGAAGCCGCCCTCCCTCACCGCCATCCGCAGCCGTTCCTCCAGTTCGGTGCGACGCTCCAGGTCGGCCCGCATCGCGGGGGTGTAGAGCACCACCCGGCCCTTGCCCTCGGACTTGGCCCGGTACATCGCGAGGTCGGCGTTGCGCATCAGCTCGTCGGCGGCGACCCTGGGGTCGGCCGCCGGGCCGCGCTCGGGGGTGCCGAAGGCGATGCCGATGCTGGCGGCGACGCCGAGTTCGGCACCGCCGATCCAGTACGGCTCGGACAGCGCGAGGCGCAGTCGCTCGGCCAGCTCCTGGACCTGGAGGCGGCCGAGCGGGCCGCAGACCAGCGCGGCGAACTCGTCGCCGCCGAACCGGGCGACGGTGTCCCCGCAGCGGACGGCGCTCTGGAGCCGGCGGGCGGCCTGCACCAGCAGTTCGTCGCCGACCTGGTGCCCGGCGGTGTCGTTGACCGCCTTGAAGCCGTCCAGGTCGAGGAAGAGCACCGCGATCCCGGCGCCCGTCCCGCCCTGCTGGCCGCGGGCGCCGAGGGCGGCCCGCAGCCGCTGGGTGAACAGCGCCCGGTTGGGCAGGTCGGTGAGCGGGTCGTGGAAGGCGTTGTGCTGCAACTGGGCCTGGAGCATGACGCGTTCGGTGACGTCGCGGCTGTTGAGCAGCAGGCCGTCGCGATGTCTGCTGACGGTGGACTCGACGTGCAGCCACTCGCCGGCGCCGGAGCTGATCCGGCACTCGACCCGGGCGGAGAGCTCGGCGCCGCCGGGGCTGCGGTGGGTGGTGAGCCGGACCCTGGCGAGGTAGCGGCGGACCTCGGCGAGGACCCGGCCGACGTCCTCGGGGTGGACCAGGTCCAGCAGGTTGCCTCCGACCAGCTGCTCCGGGTCCCGGCCGTAGACGCCGAGCGCGGCCGGGGAGACGTAGGAGAGCACGCCGTTGGCGCCGGCGATCATGATGACGTCGCTGGAGCCCTGCACCAGGGAGCGGAAGTGCGCCTCCTTGTGGGCGAGTTCCTGGGCCAGCGACAGGTTGTCCAGGAGCATCACGCCCTGCCGGAGGATCAGCGCCAGCCCGACGGTGCAGGCCGCCGCGGCCACCACGCGGTCCAACTCCCGTCCGCCGAGGGCGTTGTAGAGGATTCCGGCGGTGCAGACCGCGGCGGCCGCGTACGGGGTCAGCGCGCTGAAGGTGGTGGCCACCCGGCGGTGCGGCAGGCCGCCGGCCGAGGGGTGCTCGCGCAGCGGGCGGCGCCAGCGCGGCGACCACGGCGCCCAGGCCAGCAGCAGGCTGCCGGCGAACCAGCCGGCGTCCAGCAGTTCGCCCGAGTGGTAGTTGCTGCGCAGTTCCGGGGAGGTGAACAGGGCGTCGCAGGTGACGGTGACGGCGAGCGCCACCATCGCCGTGTGCACCGCCGCCCGGTTGCCGTCCCGGCCGCCGAAGCGCAGCCCGACCACCAGGCTGACCAGCAGGATGTCCAGCACCGGGTAGGCCAGGTTGAGGGCCAGGCGCAGCGGTGAGCCGTCCTCGCCGGCCGCGATCCGGCCGAGTGCCAGGCTCCAGCTGAGGGTGAACAGCGAGCCGGCGATCAGCCAGCCGTCGAGCAGCAGGCAGAGCCAGCCGGCCGCCGTGCGCGGGTGCTGGGCGAGCACCAGGACGCCGGTGATGGCGAGCGGGGCGAAGAGCAGGAAGGCGTACTCGGCGAGCGAGTCCCGGGGCAGCGCGGTGCGCACGACCAGCTCGTACCAGCCCCAGGTGCCGTTGCCGAAGGCGACCATGAGCGAGGAGAGGCCGAACAGCAGCCAGGCCGGGCGGGCGTGCCCGCCGACCGTGCAGCCGTACACCAGACAGGACAGCGCGGCCGCCAGGGCCGCCGCGGCCAGTCCGAAGTCGCCCATGAAGACGGACAGTTGGTGTGATCCCCAGCCGGCGGCGGCGCCCGCGGCGTAGGCCAGGCAGAGTGCGCCCAGGACGAACCCGGGCAGGGTGCGGCTGGCCCGGAGCCGGCACAGCGGGCTGCGGCGGGCGGGCGCTGGCACGTCGGCGGCGGACGTGTCGGTGTGCGGCGCCTCCGGCCGTCCGGTTCCGGGCAGCACCGTTTCGGTGGAGCTCACTCGGCCTCTCCCCCTCCGGCCCGGGGCCTCGCGCCCCGGCCACGGACCACCGGCCGCGCACCTCTCGGACGTACGCGGTGGCCTGGCGCCCCGTCAGGACGGTGGCCCAGGGGGTGGGCGGCCTGCCGGTCGCCGCACCGTACCGATGCTCCCAAAATGGACCCTACACCAATCCCGTCACTCAATGACACGCACACTCAACTTAGAGTAATGGCGAAAGGGTGGGGAAATGCCCCCGATTCCTATGGATCGGCCCGGTTGGCGGCGGCGCGCGGGCGGGGGCTCACGCGGCGCGCACGGGAGCACGCGGCGGCGCCCGAACACCGGTTCCAGGACGGACGAACGGCGGCCCCGGACCGGTCGGAACCGGTC
>NZ_JBHXEM010000213.1:0-8946 GCF_042724755.1 Kitasatospora sp. NPDC127067
TCCAGGGGCCGGGGCGGGGTTCCGTCGGGTGCCGGTCCGGTCGAACGGCACGCCAGGACCCGTCTCAGCGCGTGACCACCCAGGACAGGCTCGCGGTCAGCTTCGCGCGCAGCGCCGGGTCCGCGACGGCCGGGGTCGGGTCGGTGGCGACGGCGGTGAGGGTGTGCGGCCGGGAGCGCGGCCCGGTCAGCTTGAGCTCGGCCAGGTCCAGCGCGGTGCGGCCGCTCAGCCGGGGCAGCTCGCGCCCGTCCAGGTACCAGCGGAGTCGGGTCGCGGGCACCGGCAGGTCGACGGTGAGGCGGTCCGCGGGGGTGAGCCGACTGCCGCCGGGGGTGGGGCTGGTGAGCGGGGTGGCGTGGCGGTAGAAGCCCGCGATCATCGCCTCACGCCCGGGCAGGTTGAACTCGCGTCCGAGCGAGCGCATGATCGAGTTCTCGGTCGGGCGGTAGAGCCCGGTGGGGTAGTAGCCGCCGCCCTCGTACGTGCCGACCGTGCCGCCGTCCGGCGAGGCCTGCCCCAGCCAGCGTGACCACTTGGTGCCCTGAGCGCGCATCCGGTCGGCGGTCAGGGTGCTGATGTTGGCCTCGGCGGGTTCGTCGCCCTGGTACGTCCCCTGGCCGTCGTAGGCGTACTCGTCGGCCAGCTTGCCCAGCGAGTGCCCGGTCTCGTGCACCGCGATCTGCCCGGACTTCGCGTTGCCGCCCGCCACGGTGGCGATGCCCTCGTAGCCGACCGAGGACTTGACGTCGTTGTAGCCGGCGCCGCCGTACTTGGCGGTGTTGGCCACCACGAGCACCAGGTCCGCCTGCGGGGCCTTCGCCGCGTACGACTCGACGGCCTTCTCGTCCACGCAGAGCAGCCGCTCCACGCCGTCGCACCAGAAGTACGAGCCCAGCGCGGTGTGCCGCACCGTCGTCCGGTCCGGGTCCCCGGTCACGCCCGACTCGGGGGAAACGGCGTTCACCGCCCAGACGTTGAACAGTGAGCGGTAGGTGGCGTAGGGCTCGACGGAGGTCATCTCGCGCCACTTCTGGTCCGCGTCCGCACGGAACTTGTCCTGCTCCTGCGCCGTGTACCCGTCGCCGATCACCACCACGTCCAGCTTGGTGGCCGGTTCGCCGTTGTGGACCAGTGCCGTGACCTCGCCGTCCCCCTGCACGGGTGCCAGGCCCTGGGGGTGGCCGGCGAGGTAGGGGGAGGCGGCCGGGGCCTGGGCGCGGGAGATGCCGCCGTCCTCGGCGAACACCTCCACCTGACGGGTCGGCGGGGTGCCGTCCGCGGGGCGGCTCCAGGCCGGTGCGGCCCCCAGCACCGTCCCGGCGAGTACGGTGGCGAGCAGGGCGGTGGTGGTCCTGACGGTGGTGCGGTGCACGGGTGTCCTTCCGGAGGTGCGGTCTGTGGCCTGCCCCCTTCCCATGTCGATAACCTGACAATCATTTGTCAGTCCGGGCGGTCGGCCGAGCGGTGAAGGTGCTCGCGTCCGTCCGCGTCGGTGAACTCGACCTCGAAGGACAGGCCGGTCTCCGCCAGCGCCGCGAGAAGGACGTCGATCCGGTCGGGGTCCACGAACCCGGTGAACGTCACGGGCTCCAGCGGCAGCAGCTCCAGCTCGGCGAACGCGTTCTCCACCTCGAACTCGGTCCACCCCGACCGCCGGACCCGCCACCCGGCGGTGCGGAAACGCGCGGCCGCCCGTCCCGCGTCCGCCGCTGAGGGCAGCGATCCCCGTACGTTGTCGGCGAGTTCGATGCGGGCCAGGGCGGCGGCGTCCAGGCGCGGCCCGTCCGTTCCGGCGGAGGAGAAGTCCATGCCGGACGGTACCAGCCCGGGTGGGAACGCCGTTCCGGGGAGGGACGCGGGGGACGGGTCCGCGCGGCGGGCGTCACCGCCGCTGGGGGCCGCCCGCCTTCGGACTCGTGCACAGCGCGTCGTCGACCAGCCTGTTCTCCGCCTCCGCCACCCGCAGGACGTCCCCGTCGGTGGCGGCCTGGACGCCCGACAGCGAGACCGTGACGCTGCGCCGACCGTCGGCGGTGACGCCGGTGGTGCTGATCCACCCGGCGTCACCGCCCTCGTGGCCCCAGTACTCCCCGCCGCAGGACAGCCGACGCGAGAAGATCCCCAGCCCGGCCCGGGCGCCCGGCATGAACCGCTCGAACTTCTCGCCGACCTCGACGGTCCGGGTCATCTCCGCCAGCTGCGCCGGTGCCAGGAGCCGGCCGCCGAGCAGGGCGCCGAAGAACCGGTCGAGGTCGGCGGTGGTGGAGACGAGCCCGGCCTCGCCGTTGGTGCCCGAGCCGACCTGCTCGGTGACGTCCACGAGCGGCTCGCCGGCCGCGAACCTCTGGTAGGTCTCGGCGTGCGGCCGGGGCAGGGTGGGGGACGTACCCGGGTGGAAGGTGTGATCGAGGCCGAGCGGCCGGACGATCCGGTCCCTGACCTCCTCGTGCCAGGGATGCCCGGTGACCCCCTCGATGATCATCCCGAGCAGGACGTAACCGGTGTTGCTGTAGTTCCAGCCCGTGTCGGGATCGAAGTCCGGGCCGTGGGCCATCGCCCGGGCGACGATCTGCTCGGGTGTGTACGCGTCCAACCGGTGCTGCCGGAAGTCCTCCGCCGAGGTGTAGTCCGGGTAGTCGTCATGGATGCCGCTGGTGTGCCGGAGCAGCTGGCGGACAGTGATCGCGCGACCGTCGTTGCCGTTTCCGGACACCACGCCGGGCAGCCACCGATCGACCGGGTCGTCCAGGGAGAGCCTGTTCTCGCCGGCGAGCTGCAGGGTAACGGTGGCCACGAACGTCTTGGTGATGCTGGCGATCCTGAAGTAGCCGTTCCGGGGGACCGGCTGGCGTCCTGTCAGATCGGCGACGCCGCCGACGGCGGTCAGGTTCCGGCCGTCGGAGGTGACCACGCGGGCCTGGACTCCGGTGGCGCCGACCGCGGTGAGCGCGTCGGCGTCGCGCTGGAGCCGGATCCGGAGCCGGTCGTCGTGCTGCGGGGCGGCCGGCGCCGCGGGCGCACCGGTGGAAAGGGTCACGGCCGCGACGGCGGCCAGCGTGGCGTTCCGTCGGACGGATCGGCGGTGCCGCCGCGGGGCACGAATCGGTGAAGTCGTCATGGGTGTTGACGCTAGGTCCGGGTGGGGAGGCCGGACGATACCGCTCACCCGTCACAAAAGAGGGTAGTGGGCTGTAATGCCCGGCCCGGCCCCCATGGTCCAGACTGGTGCGGATGAAGCACCATGGGGCCGGTCGGCTTTCGGAGATGTGGCGCGGTCTGGGCTACCTGTTGGGGAGCCTGCTCACCGCCGCGGTCGCCGTGCTGGCGCTGCCCGTACTCGCCGTCCCGGTCACGGCCCGCTCCTGGGCGTCCTGGCACCGCCGCCGCGCCGACCGGCTGCTGGGCTCTCCGCGCTCCGGCCCGGTCCGGGTCGGCCCGTGGCGACTCCTCGGCTGGCTCGGCGCCTGCACCGTGACCGCCCTGGCGTTCGGCCTCGTCCTGGTGCTGTGCGCGGGCAACGCCGTGACCACGGCCGTCACGGTGCCCCTGTGGTGGGCGCTGCCCGCCGGTACCCGCGCGGGCGGCTTCGCCGCCGGTGTCCCCCTGACCGGGTGGGGCACGGCGCTGACCCTCGGGACCGCACAAGCCGTCGCCTTCGCGGCCCTGACCTACTGGCTGGCTCCCCGGCTGGCCCGCCTGCACGCCCGGACCTGCGTCGCGCTGCTGTCCCCCTCGACCGCCACGCGGCTGGCACAGCGGGTGGAGACACTGACCGAGACGCGGGTGCACGCCATGAACGCGCACGGCGCGGAACTCCGCCGGATCGAACGCGACCTGCACGACGGCACCCAGGCCCGGCTGGTGGCCATCGCGATGCGGCTGGGCGTGGCCCGTGAGCTGCTGAGCGACGACCCCCGGCTGGTGGCCGGGCTCCTGGAGGAAGCGCACGAGAACACCGAGGAAGCCATGACGGAGCTGAGAGCGGTGATCCGGACGATCTACCCGCCGATCCTCGCCGACCGCGGCCTCGCCGGGGCGCTGACCGCGCTGGCGTCCCGCTCGGCGATCGACACCACCCTCGACATCGGCTCCGGTGACTCCCGAGACCTCGACACGGTCCCCGCCGCGGTCGAGGCCGTCGCCTACTTCACGATCGCCGAGGCGCTCACCAACGCCGCCAAGCACAGCCGGGCCAACCGGACCGCCGTCCGCGTCGCACGCGACGGCGACCGGCTGGTGATCGAGGTCACCGACGACGGCGTCGGCGGCGCCGACGAGACGCTGGGCACCGGCATCACCGGCATCCGCCACCGCGTCCTGGCGCTCGACGGCACCGTCCACCTCCACAGCCCCGGCGGCGGCCCGACCACGATCACCGTGAGCCTGCCGTGCGCGTCGTGATCGCCGAGGACAACGTCCTGCTGGCCAACGGGCTGGAACTCCTGCTGACCGCCAAGGGCTTCGAGGTCGCCGCGATCACCCCGGACGCCCCCGGCTTCGTCGCCGCCGTCACCGAACACCGTCCGGACGTCGCCATCGTCGACGTGCGGCTGCCGCCCGGCTTCCGCGACGAAGGCATCCACGCCGCGATCCGCGCCCGCCGCCTGCACCCCGGCCTGCCCGTGCTCGTCCTCTCCCAGTACGTCGAGCAGCAGTACGCCGGCGAGCTGATCTCCGACGGCCGCGGCGGCGTCGGCTACCTCCTCAAGGACCGGGTGAGCCGGGTGAGCGAGTTCACCGACGCACTGCGGCGGATCGCCGCCGGCGGCACCGTCATGGACCCCGAGGTGATCGGCCAGCTCCTCACCCGGCCCGCCCGCGACCCGATCGCCGCCCTCACGCCACGCGAACGCGAAGTCCTCGCCCTGATGGCCGAAGGAAAGGACAACACCACGATCGCCACCCGGCTCGTCATCACCGACAACGCCGTCCACAAGCACATCGGCCACATCTTCGCCAAGCTCGGCCTCTCGCCGGCCGACAGCGGCCACCGCCGCGTCCTCGCCGTCCTCACCTACCTCAGCCGCCGCTGAGGAGCCCGCCCGCCCGGCCCGCCGCCTGCCGTCCCGTCCGTCGGCCCGGTGGAACGCCCACGCGGAACGCCCGGCCGGGAAGCCCGGCCGAGCGCTCCGCTCAGGTGTGCGGGTCGGGGTCAGAACTGGGTGCTGACCGTGACGCCGCTGAAGTCGGTGACGGCGTACAGGCTGAGGTAGCGGTAGCCGGCGGTGGGGTTGGTGACGGTGAGGGACTGGGTGGTGCCGGTGCCGGTGGAGGAGGCGGTGAAGGCCTTCGGCGAGGCCCAGGTGTCCGCGTTGTAGTAGAGGTGCGCGGTGCCGGTGCCGCCGGAGGTGGTGACCTTCAGCGTGGTCGTTCCGGCCGGCAGGTAGACGTACAGGTAGTCGAGGTTGCCGGCGGTCGCGGTGCGGCCGCTGCGGGAGCAGTTCCGGCCCATCGCGTCGGCGCGCTGCTCGGTGCAGGCCGGCAGGACGACCGGGGCGGCGGTCACGGTGACGGTGGCCGGGGTGGTGGAGATCCGGCCGGTGTCGTCGGTGGTGGTCAGGGCGACGGTGTAGCTGCCGGCCGCCGCGTAGGTGTGGCTCGGGTTGCGCTCGTCCGAGGAGGTGCCGTCGCCGAAGGTCCAGTGCCAGGCGGTGATCCGGCCGGAACCGGTCTGCACCGACCGGTCGTTCACGCTGACGGTCGCGCCGTTCACCGAGGTGTCGAACAGGGCGGTCGGGCCGGGGTTGTAGCAGGCGCCGCCGGCGCAGGCGTCGAGCCAGGCGTCGAAGTCGGCGTCGTAGGAGGTGCCGAGGCTGTTGTAGACCGCGTAGCCGCCGGGGTAGTCACCGACGCGGAACCGGGCCAGCATGGCCTGGACGTCGGCCGGGTGCTTCTCCACCATGTACCGGGTGGCCAGGTAGCCCCACGGGTAGACGCGGGTCGAGTCCGAGTTGCCGGGGGTGCTCTGGAAGAGGGTGCTGAGCTTGTAGGTGTGCTTGGCGGCCTGGGCCATCGCGTCGGTGTCGGTGGCGCCGCGGTAGCTGTGCGAGACGTACTCGGCGAGGCCCTCGACCCACCAGATGTCCGGGACGGACATCTGGGTGGGGTAGTTGCCCTTGAGGTCGTAGATGCTGTCGAGGTAGTGGGTGTACTCGTGGTTGAGGTTCCACACCCGGGCCGGGTCGTTGTTGTTCCAGGTCTTCTGGTACATCACGGTCGCGGCCAGCTTGTTCGGGTCGGTCGCGTCCATGACGGTCTGGCCGCCGTTGTCGGTGTCGTTGCCGAAGATCGCCCACGAGTAGGTGGTGTAGTCGGTCTTGTTGGCGAAGATCCCGAAGGTGACGTTCCTGGCGTACTGGTTCGGGATCGGCCCGTTGTCCTTGACCACGCCGTGGAAGAAGGCGTCCTGGTTGCGCAGGCTGGCGCAGACGGTGGCCAGTTCCTCGGCCGACAGCGCCTGGGCCTGGATGGTCCGGTTGTCGCAGACCAGCTGGTGCGGCAGGACCACCGAGGTGAGCTTGGCGGGCAGGTTGCAGATGTCGTAGTACGAGCACTGGCCGCTGTTGTAGTACGCGGCCTGGACGGCCGTGTGCACGTACAGCGGCGCCGCCGGCGTCAGCAGCGGCGCGGCGTCCAGCACCTTCCTGACCAGCGGCTTGACCAGGGCCTCGACGGCGGGGCTGCTCCCGGCCATCCGGGCCAGGTCGTTGCCCGCGTTGGTGTCGAGGACCTCGTTGGGCCCGCCGATCAGGTCCTTGTGGTTGATCGCGAAGTCGGCGAGGGAGACGGCGAGGCTCGGGTCGGCGGCGACCGCCTTGACGAAGTCCTGGTTCGAGTTGCCCCGCCAGAGCGGGTACTGCAGCACGGAGTTGACCGCGCCGACCATCTTCGGGACCGCGTTGTAGGAGTTGTTGTAGTCGTCCAGTATCCGCTTGTAGACGCCCAGGTAGCCGGCCTGGACGTTGGCGCTGTCGGTGAGCCACACGACGTCCCTGAGCACGATGCCGTTGCCCTCGGTGACGTCGTGCCAGCGGGCGCCGGCGAAGAACGCGTCCAGGGCGGTCCTGACGGCGGTGGTCAGCTCGCCGGTGTACGGGCCGGCCGCGTCGGGGTAGTAGAACTGGATGTAGTAGCCCACCTGCAGGTAGAGCGCCAGCTGCTGGATGCCGGTCGAGTTGTCGCCGGTGTAGCCGGCCGCCAGGTCCTTGAAGGCGGCCGCGACGGACAGCATCCGGGACTGCCGGAAGATGCTCGGGTCGGAGCCACCGCTGCTGTACAGCCCCCGGATGCACTCCGGGGTCGAGCTCTTGATGAACGCGACCAGGTCGGCCCCGGTGCGGGCGGCGAAGTCGGCCGGGGTGCAGGCCTGCGCGGCGGCAGCGGCCGCTTCCGCGCCGGAAAGGGCTTGCGGGGCAAGGGACTTGGGCGCGACGGGGGCGGCCGTCGCGGCCGTGGCGGCCGTTGTGGCCGGCCCGCCCATGAGTCGCTCGCCGATCAGCGCCGGGGGCAGCGGGGCCGCGGGCGCGGCGGGCTCCTCGGAGCCCGTCGTCGCGCCGGCCGTGGGTGCGGCGGGTGCGTTCGGGTCGGTCGTGGTCGTGGTCGGGGCGGCCGCGGTCAGGGCCGGGGCGGCGGTGACGGCGGCGGGTGCCGCGAAGGCCTGGGCCGGCAGCACGGCGGTGGCCGTGGCACAACAGGCGACGACGCCGGCCGCGAGCGTGGAGAGTCTTGTGCGCAGGAGCACGCCGAGTCCTTCTTCGAGTGGGGGCAGCCCGACGTGGGGTCGGACTGAGTGAAGGAGATGAGGAGATTGGCGTGGATCCTGTCACTGACCGGCCATCAGAACAATGTCACAGGTTATATGGCACGCGATTTTCAGCCACCTCGCGCCCACCACCCCCCGATACGTGGCTGACCTGCGACGGTCGGGTCCGGGCGCGACGCGACGGACGGGCGCCGGATGCCCGGCAGGTCACGAGCCGGGAGATTTGCCCGAGACCACCCGGGCCGGCGGGCCACGTGGAGTGGCCGATCTCCGCCCCCGCCCGTAAACGCCGACCCGGGCCAGGGCGCCGCCCACGCCCCACAGTCGCCCTCGCCGGGCCGAGGGCCCCTTCACCCCGACTCCGACCGCTCGGCCAGCCGGCGACACCACCAGAACTCCGTGCGCCATCGGCGCCGGTTCGCGAACGGGTCGGGGAGAGTGCGGCGCAGGAACACCGCATCCAGCGGCCTCACGAGTCGGCCGAGCTCGGCGCGCGCCCGTCCCGGCAGTCTCTCCAGGACCTCCTCCAGCACGTCACGTGCGTGCCTGACGTCCTCGAACGAACACCCCGAGCACGAGCAGGACGACTCCCGCGGGTACAGCGGACGCCTTCCCGGCGGGTGCAGGAACTCGCGGTATCGCCGCAACGCCCGGTCGGTGGCACCGGGATGCAGGTAGAAGCCGGCGCTCAGGCGCTCGACCCGCCGCCGTGCGACGCCCAGAGCGAGAGCACCTTCGCCCCCGGATCAGCCCCCAGCCGTTGCGCTCACCGTGTTTCTGCAGCGGCACGACCCCGCGGAACACGAGGAGCCCTCCGAGTTCGTCGACGACGAACTCATCGGGCGCATCGCCCTCTCCGGGCCGCCGGCTCAGCGCCAAGTCCCCGGAGTGGGGTCCGGGATTCGGGCGGACAGCACGATGAGCCGGAAGCATCTGATCATGCCCGGCTCATTGGCGGCTTTTGCTTTGACTGTTCGTTCAATTGGCGGTTCTGGTCATTGGGGCCCGGGCTCCGGCTCGGTTCCACGGTCGGTGAACGGTATCCGTGTTTCCGATCCCGGGTTTCGTGCTCGGCGTTTCTTGTTTTGTGTGTGTGGTGTGTTTTGGGGTTAGGGGAAGATGTTGTGGCCGGGGGTGAGGGTGTGGGTGGGGTCGTAGGTGTTTTTGGCGTTGGTGAGGGTGGT
>NZ_JBHXEM010000214.1:0-8927 GCF_042724755.1 Kitasatospora sp. NPDC127067
AGGTCGCCGGGTTCGGTGTCGCCGCCGAGGCCGGCGATGCGCTCGCCCTCGACGGCGAGGCGGTCGCCGTCGACGACGCCGCCGGGCAGGACCAGGCGGGCGCCGGCCAGGGCAGTACGGTCACGGTCCGCGGTGGTCACGCGGTCACCTCCATGGTGAGCAGATCCCAGGCGAGCAGGCCCGCGCCCAGGGACGCGGCGGTGTCTTTGAGCATGGCGGGTACGACCTTCGGGGGCATCTGGAAGGTCAGTCGCTCGGTGACGGCCGCGCGCAGCGGAGTGAAGAGCGTGTCGCCGGCCTCGGCCAGCCCGCCGCCGACGATCACCGTGGACGGGTCGAGCAGGCTCTGGGCCAGCACGATGCCGTCCGCGAGGGCGTCGACGGCCTGCTGCCAGACCGCGAGGGCGCGGTCGTCCCCGGCGTCCACCGCGGCGGCGCAGGATGCCGCGTCGGCGTCGGGGTCGCCGCTGGCCTCGGCCCAGGCACGGGAGACGGCGGAGGCGGAGGCCAGTGTCTCCAGGCAGCCGCGGGCGCCGCAGCCGCACGGCGGTCCGCCCGGGCGGACCACGACGTGGCCGATCTCGCCGCCGTAGCCGTGCGCGCCCGCCTCGATCCGGTCGCCGATGCCGATCGCGCCGGCGATGCCGGTGCCGAGGGCGATGAACAGGAAGCGGTCGACGCCGCGGCCGGCTCCGAGCCGGCCCTCGGCCAGGCCGCCGGAGCGCACGTCGTGGCCGAGGGCCACCGGCATCGGGCCGCCGTCCGGTCCGGCCAGGCGCTCGCCGAGGAGCTTGCGCAGCGGGAGGTCGCGCCAGCCGAGGTTGGCGGAGAAGACCGCGATGCCGTTCTTCTCGTCGATCGTGCCCGGGACGGCGACGCCGGCCGCGAGCGGGGCGACGCCGAAGCGGCTGCGGCCCTCGTCCGCCAGGTCGGCGGCGAAGTCGAGGATGGCGGCGACGACGGCGTCCGTGCCGTGCTCCCGCCCGGTCGGTCGGCGTGCTTCGAACAGCACGGAGCCGTCCTGGGCGAGCAGCGCGGCCTTCATGCCGGTGCCGCCTACATCGAGTGCGATGACGTGCTTCACGGAGGACAGTTTCCCTTGGGCGGGTAGAAGAGGTCTAGTCCAGTTGTCGGATTGGTCTGGTCCATACTGGGTGAGCTTTGTCGCAGCTGCGGGGGTGTGCGGGGCTTTGCGCCCGGGGGCGGGGCCGGGTGCCGAACGGGATGTGCGGGGTGGGGGCGGAGGTTTTGTTGCGCATTGTGCAATGACTCCGCGCACTTCGATAACTACCGGGGCGGCCCCGGCCGGTGGTGTGGACCGGTGGTCGGCGGGTTTGGCAGTGTTGCGCCTCCCCCCGCCGGATTTCCCCCGATCCGGTCGATGTACATCCACGTTCATCCCCCCGAAGGCGGTACCCGCGTTGAACAGGCGCGTCCACGTTCCCACCCGTGTGCTCGGCGGTGCGCTGGCCGGAGCACTGGTCCTCACCGCGGTCAGTGCCTGCGGCGGGCAGGACGACGGACCGGTCACCCTCAGGCTGGTCGCCGCCGACTACGGGGAGAGCCCCGAGACGAGCTCCCAGCACTACTGGGACGCCGTCGCCAGGGACTTCGAGGCCGCGAACCCCGGGATCAAGGTCAGCGTCGAGGTGGACAGCTGGACCGAGATCGGCAAGAAGGTCGAGGACATGATCGCGGCCGGCAAGTCGCCGGACCTGCTCCAGACCGGCGGCTTCGCGGACCAGGTCGCGGCGGACCGGCTCTACCCGGCCTCCGACGTGCTCTCGGTGGACACCCAGGCCAGGTTCCTGGACACCTTCGCCCACGCCGGGCAGGTGCTCGGGACGCAGTACGGGATCCCGTTCGTCTCCTCGTCGCGGGTGCTCTTCTACAACAAGGCGATGTTCCGGCAGGCCGGGATCACCCAGCCGCCCGCCACCTGGAACGAACTGCGGCAGGACGCGGAGAAGATCAAGGCCAAGGTGCCGGGGGTGACCCCGTACGGGCTGCCGCTGGGGCCGGAGGAGGCGCCGGCCGAATCGATGCTGTGGACGCTGAGCGGCGGCGGCAGCATCTCCGACGACGTCGGCAACTACACCATCGACAGCGCCCAGAACCAGGCGACCTTCGGCTGGCTGAAGAGCAACCTGGTGAGCACCGGGCTGACGTACCCGGACCCCGGCAGGATGAACCGCACCCCGGTGTTCCAGGACTTCGCCGCCGGGAAGGTCGCGATGCTGAACGGGCACCCGACGCTGCTGCGGATGGCGACCGCCGGGAAGATCGACTTCGGGACGGCGCCGATCCCCAAGAAGGACGGCGTCGGGCGGACCGGGAGCCTCGGGGTCGCCGACTGGATGATGGCGCTCAAGGCGAACGGGCACAAGAACGAGATCAAGAAGTTCCTGTCCTTCGTCTACGGCAAGGACAACCAGCTGAAGTTCGACGAGCAGTACAACCTCCTGCCGGTCACCCAGGACGCCTTCGCCCAGATGTCGTCGGACCCCAAGCACGAGGACCTCAAGCAGTTCGCGGTCGGGCTGGCCAACGCGAGCTTCTACCCGTTCGGCGACCCGGCCTGGGGCGAGGTCAGCAACGGGATCAAGGCGGGGATCGGGCAGGCCGTCACCGGGGATCCCAAGCAGGTGCTCGGGGGACTGCAGGACGCGGCGGTGAAGGAAGCGGCCAAGGTCCGCAAGTAGGACCGGGGGCCGGGACGGGGTCGGGACCCGCTCCGGCCCCGGCAGGGGGTGTGCTTCAGGGGAGCGTGATGGCGTAGGCCTTGCGGAGGGTCTCGTGGACCGTCCAGGTGGTGCGGTCGCCCTCGCGCAGGACCGCGCAGTCGCCGGGGCCGACCTCCAGGGTCGGGCCGCCCTCGATCTCGATGGTGGCCCGGCCGCTGAGCACCACGAACATCTCGTCCGCCTCCACGTCGGTGACCACACCGGGGGTGATCTGCCAGAGACCGCGCAGGTGGCGGCCGTCGGCGGACTCGGACAGCACCTTGCCGGTGACCTCGGGGGAACCGGAGACGACCTGGGACGGGTCCAGCGGGTCGGGGTCGAGGTCGGCGGTGGGGACGTGCAGGGCGAAGCTGGGCGTGGTCATGGGGGTGACGGTAGCCGGGCGCGGGGAGCGGTGGGGCGAGCAGGGTGTGTCGGGGTTGCGCGCGAGAATGACACTCCGTAGCGGTGGACGGAGGTGGTTCCGGTGGGCGAACCGGGCGGGCTGAGTGAGCGGGAGCGGGCGGTGCTGGCGCTGGAAGGGCGGCAGTGGCGTACGGCGGGGGCCAAGGAGCGGGCGATCCGGGAGGAGCTGGGGCTCTCCTCGACGCGGTACTACCAGGTGCTGAACTCTCTGCTGGACCGGGAGGCGGCGTTGGCGCACGCGCCGGTGCTGGTGAATCGGTTGCGGCGGGTTCGGGAGGCCCGGCGGGGGGCCCGGTGACGGGGTGGCTCCAGGGAGGACGGCCGGGCGCCGGGTGGGTGCGGAGGGGGCGGTCCGGGGTAGGGGCTTCGGTATGGGCTTTGAAGAGATGTTCGTGCCGGGGACCGAGGCTGGGCGGGACGGGGTGCGGGCCGTCCTGGCGGCGCCCGGGGAGGCCGTGATCGGGTTGGACTTCGACGGGACCTTGGCGCCGATCGTGGCGGATCCGGGGCGGGCGCGGGCGCATCCGGGGGTGGTGGGAGCTCTGCGGCGGCTGGGCTCGGTGGTGGGGGCCGTGGTGGTGGTGACGGGCCGGCCGGCCGCGGTGGCGGTGGAGTACGGGGGGTTCGCGGGGCTGCCGGGGGTGGTGGTGCTGGGGCACTACGGGGCCGAGCGGTGGGAGGACGGGAAGCTCTCGGCGCCGGAGGCGCCTCCGGGGGTGGCGCGGGTGCGGGACGTGCTGCCGGGGATGCTGGAGCGGGTCGGGGCGCCCGAGGGGACGTGGGTGGAGGACAAGGGGCGGTCGGTGGCCGTGCACACCCGGCGGACGGCGGTGCCGGAGGAGGCGCTGCAGCTGCTGCGGGCGCCGGTGGGGGACCTGGCGGCCGAGTACGGGCTGGTGGTGGAGCCCGGCCGGCTGGTGCTGGAGCTGCGGCCGCCGGGGGTGGACAAGGGGGCGGCGCTGACCGGGTTCCTGCGGGAGCGGGGCGCCCGTGCGGTGCTCTACGCGGGGGACGACCTGGGGGACGTGGCGGCCTTCGCCGCGGTGGAGAAGCTGCGGGGCGAGGGCGTGGCCGGGGTGCTGGTGTGCGCCGGTGCGGTGGGGGACGCGCCGGTGCGGGAGCTGGCCGACCGGGCGGATCTGGTGGTCGCCGGGCCGGAGGGGGTGGTGGAGCTGCTGGGGGCTCTCGGGGAGGCGCTCACAGGGCGTTGAGCTGGTCCAGGAACCACTGCTGCGGGGGGAGCGCGGTGGCCGCCGCGGCCAGGCGCCCGGTGCGGTCGGCGCGCTCCTTCGGGTCCATGGTGAGAGCGGCGTGGAGGGCGTCGGCGGTGGCGATGACGTCGTAGGGGTTGACGGTGAGGGCGTCGTCCTTGAGTTCGGCGTGGGCGCCGGCCTCGCGGGAGAGGACGAGGGCGCAGCCGTTGTCGGAGACCACCGGGACTTCCTTGGCGACCAGGTTCATGCCGTCGCGGATGGGGTTGACCAGGGCGACGTCGGCCAGGCGGTAGGCGGCGAGCGAGCGCGGGAAGTCGTCGTCGACGTGGAGGAGCAGCGGCTGCCAGGCGGGGGTGGCGAATTCGGCGTTGATCTCGTCGGCGAGGCGCTGGACGGTGGCCGTGTAGTCGCGGTACTCGGCCAGGTCGGTGCGGGAGGGGTAGGCGAAGGCGATGTGCACCACCCGGTCGTGCCACTCGGGGCGGGTGCGGAGCAGGTGCCGGTAGGCCTGGAGGCCGCGGACGATGTTCTTGCTCAGCTCGGTGCGGTCGACCCGGACGATGGTGCGGCGGTCGCCGACGGTCCGGCGGAGGGCGGCGAGGCGTTCGTCGACGTCGGGGCGGTGGGCGCGTTCGCGCAGGAAGTCGGCGTCGGCGCCGAGGGCGTGGACGCCGAGGCCCGTGGTGCGGCCGTCGAGGGTGACGGTGAGCGCGTCGTGGTCGACGGTCGCGTCCAGGAGGTCCTCGCAGCAGGCGGCGAAGGCGCGGGCCCAGCGTTCGGTCAGGAAGCCGGCCCGGTCGGCGCCCAGGATGCCGGTGAGGACGGCCCGGGCGACGTCGTCGGGCAGCATCCGGTAGTACTCGGGCGGGGCCCAGGGGGTGTGCGAGAAGTGGCCGATCCGCAGGTCGGGGCGGGCCGCCCGGAGCAGGGCCGGGACCAGGGAGAGGTGGTAGTCCTGGACGAGGACCGCGGCGTTCGGGGCGGCCTCGGCGGCCAGGGCCTCGGCGAAGGCCTCGTTGTACGCCCGGTAGGCGGCCCACTCGGTGCGGAAGCCGGCGTCGAAGGCGGGTGCCGTGGGGGTCGCGTAGAGCAGGTGGTGGACGAACCACAGGGTGGAGTTGGCGACGCCGTTGTAGGCGCGGGCGAAGGTCTGCGGGTCGATGTCCAGCATCCGTACGGCCTGGCCGCCGACCTCGTGGCCGGCCAGGTCGAGGCGGCCCCGCGGCGCCTCGGCGGCGGCTCTGCGGTCGGCGTCGTTGAGGGCGGCGCAGACCCAGACGGCGTTCGGGTCCGCGATGGCGGAGAGGCCGGAGACCAGTCCGCCGCCGCCGCGGCGCAGGGTCAGCGTGCCGTCGTCGGCGGTGCTGAAGGACACCGGTCCCCGGTTGGAGGCAACCAGGACGGGGGCGGTGCCGGTCGCGCTCGAACGGTTGGTCGTGAGATCGCCCATGGTTGGGATGTTGCCGGGGGGTCGGGGCGGCAAACCCCTCAATGACGGGTCGCGTATTCGGGGACGGTGTGCATCGGGGGGCGTTCCAGGGCGGTCACCGGGTGGGTGTGGGCGGTGAAGGCGCGGGTTTCCGGGTCGCGGGTGAACTGGGTGAGTTGGGGGTGGACGAGGTCGGCGGAGGCCTTGAGGCGGTGGGTGCGGTCGAGGCGTTCCAGGGCGGTCCGGTAGATGGTGGCGGCCATCCGGCCGAGGGCCTGGCCGTCCTGGTGGCGGTGGTGCCGGACGCCGACGTCCACCTGGGCCAGGGCGTCCAGACCGGCCAGTTCCAGGGCGTCGACCAGCAGGCCGAGTTCGACGCCGTAGCCGGTGGGGAAGGGCAGCCGTTCGAGCAGTGAGCGGCGGGCCGCGTACTCGCCGCCGAGGGGCTGGACGAAACCGGCGAGTTCCGGCCAGTGGAGGTTGAGCAGGGGCCGGGCGACGAGTTCGGTGACCCGGCCGCCGCCGACGGGCAGGACGGCGCCCTCGGATTCCAGCGGGCGGTCGTACATGGCCTTGACCAGCTGGATGGACTCGTCGGTCAGCAGCGGGCCGAGGATGCCGGAGACGAGGGCCGGGTCGAATTCGCGCAGGTCGGCGTCGACGAAGCAGACGATGTCGCCGCGGGTGACCAGCAGCGAGCGCCAGAGCACCTCGCCCTTGCCGGGGACGGCGGGCAGCCGGGGCAGGACGGCGTCGCGGTGCTCGACCCGGGCGCCGGCCTCGGCGGCGACGGCGGCGGTGGCGTCGGTGGAGCCCGAGTCGACGACGACGAGTTCGTCGACGAGCGGGAGGCGTTCCATCAGCTCGCGGCGGATGGTGCGGACGATGTCGCCGACGGTGGCCTCCTCGTCCAGGGCGGGGAGGACCACGCTGACGGTGCGGCCGGTGCGTTCCTTGGCGGCGAGGAGGGTGTGGACCGGCCGGTCGGCCGCGCTCCAGGAGCGGCGGCGCAGCCAGGACGCCGCCTGCGGGAGGAGCTCGGGAATCGGTTCGGCGGGCACGGAGGTCTCCTCGGCGGGGTCGGTGGGACGGGTCATCTCGCGTGGCGGACGGACCCGTTCAGGATTGACGCCTTCGGATACAGTCTTCGTACAGCGGTCGGACCTTTGCACGCCGGGGTCGCCGTTGAGCATCACCACAATTTCACAAGCTCATCCAGAGGGACTGAGGGAACGGCCCGTTGACGTCCCGGCAACCTTCCCGCGCGGCTGTCTGTCGACAGGCCCCGGCGGGACAGGTGCCAATTCCGGCCTGTGGCGCGACCGTGCCACGGGGAAGATGAGGAGAGAGGCCTCGCCATCATGGCTATCGACACCGCCGCACCCTCCCCCAGCCTTCGGCCGGGGGGACCCCCACCCGTCGACCTCGGCCCCGCCGCCGCGCTGTCCTGTCGCGAGTGCGGCACCCGCTTCCCGCTCGGCCCCAGCTTCGCCTGCCTGGAGTGCTTCGGCCCGCTGGAGATCGCCTACGAGTTCGGCAGCGAGGGCGCCGAGGAGCTGCGCAAGCGGATCGAGGCCGGTCCGGCGTCCATCTGGCGGTACGCGCCGCTGCTGCCGGTTCCGGCCGACGTGGCGTCGAAGCCCAATCTGAACCCTGGGTGGACCCCGCTGGTGAAGGCGGACAACCTGGGCCGGGAGCTCGGTTTCACCGCCCAGCTGCACGTCAAGGACGACTCCGGGAACCCGACGCACTCGTTCAAGGACCGGGTGGTCGCCTGCGCGATCGAGGCGGCCCGGGCGTTCGGGTACACCACGCTGTCCTGCTCCTCCACCGGCAACCTGGCCGGCGCGGTGGGGGCGGCGGCGGCCCGGGCCGGGTTCCGGTCCTGCGTGTTCATCCCGCACGACCTGGAGCAGGGCAAGGTCGTCATGGCCGGGGTGTACGGCGGCGAGCTGGTCGGCATCGAGGGCAACTACGACGACGTGAACCGCTTCTGCTCGGAGCTGATCGGCGATTCGGCCGGCGAGGGCTGGGGCTTCGTCAACGTGAACCTGCGGCCGTACTACGGCGAGGGTTCCAAGACGCTGGCGTACGAGATCTGCGAGCAGCTGGGCTGGCGGCTGCCGGAGCAGATCGTGATCCCGATCGCCTCGGGCTCGCAGCTGACGAAGATCGACAAGGGCCTCCAGGAGCTGATCAGGCTCGGCCTGGTCGAGGACCGGCCGTACCGGATCTTCGGTGCCCAGGCCGAGGGCTGCTCGCCGGTGTCGGCCGCGTTCAAGGCCGGCCGGGACGTGATCAAGCCGGTCAAGCCGGACACCATCGCCAAGTCGCTGGCGATCGGCAACCCCGCCGACGGCCCGTACGTGCTGGACATCGCCCGCCGCACCGGTGGCGCGGTGGAGGACGTCACGGACGCCGAGGTCGTCGCGGCGATCCGGCTGCTGGCGCGGACCGAGGGCGTCTTCGCCGAGACCGCGGGCGGGGTGACCGTCGGCGTGCTGAAGAAGCTGGTCGAGACCGGGCAGCTGGATCCGGCCAAGGAGACCGTCGCGATCAACACCGGCGACGGCCTGAAGACCCTGGACGCCGTCTCCGACGCCGGGATGACCGCCGTCATCCGCCCGACGCTGGACTCGTTCCGCGCCGCCGGCCTCGCGTCCGCCTGAACCACCCGATCGGCCCCGCCCCCGCAAGGAGAGTCATGAGCGCCAACGTCCGCATTCCCACCATCCTCCGCACCTACACCGACGGTGCCGCCGTGGTGACCGCCGAGGGTGCCACCCTGGCCGAGGTCGTCGCCGACCTGGAGAAGAACCACCCGGGCATCTCGGCCCGCATCCTGGACGACACCGGCAAGCTGCGCCGCTTCGTGAACGTCTACGTGAACGACGACGACGTGCGTTTCGCCGAGGGCCTGGCGACCGAGATCGGGGACGGCGCCGGCATCTCGATCATCCCGGCGGTGGCCGGCGGCTGCTGAGCCTTCGCGACCAACCCGCGGTCGCCCGCGCGTACGGAATTCCGTTTCCCGTATGCGCGGGCGACCGGGGGCATTCCGGGCGGTATTTTTCGCGGGCGAGTGGGAGTTGAGTGTGGGTGGGTTGGGAACAGGGTTTGCCGTTCGGGCCCCGC
>NZ_JBHXEM010000215.1:0-8896 GCF_042724755.1 Kitasatospora sp. NPDC127067
CGGTGAGGGTGCCGGTCTTGTCCAGTGCGACGGCGTCGACCTGCCCCAGACGCTCCATCACGACGGCGGACTTGATCAGGACGCCGTGCCGTCCGGCGTTGGCGATGGCGGAGAGCAGGGGCGGCATGGTGGCCAGCACCACCGCGCACGGGGAGGCGACGATCATGAAGGTCATCGCGCGCAGCAGCGAGCCGGTGAAGGCCGCGCCGAAGGCCAGCGGGACCGCGAAGACCGCGAGGGTGGCGGCCACCATGCCGAGCGAGTAGCGCTGCTCGACCTTCTCGATGAACAGCTGGGTGGGTGCCTTGGTCCCGGAGGCCTCCTCGACCAGCTGGACGATCCGGGCGATCACGGTGTCCGAGGCGTCCCGCTCGACCCGCAGCCGCAGCGCCCCGGTGCCGTTGAGGGTCCCGGCGAACACCTCGTCGCCGCTCTCCTTGACGACGGGCAGCGGCTCGCCGGTGATGGTGGCCTGGTCCACCTCGCTCGCGCCGTCGAGCACCCGCCCGTCGGCGCCGATCCGCTCACCGGGCCGCACCAGCACGGTGTCGCCGACGGCGAGCTCCTCCGTGGGCACGGTCTCCTCGCCGCCGTCGGGCAGCAGCCGGGTGGCGGTGGCCGGGGCGAGGTCGAGCAGTCCGCGCACCGAGTCGGCGGTGCGGGCGGTGGCCAGCGCCTCCAGGGCGCCGGAGGTGGCGAAGATGACGATCAGCAGCGCGCCGTCCATGACCTGCCCGACGGCGGCGGCGCCGAGCGCGGCCACGATCATCAGCAGGTCGACGTCGAGCGTCTTCTCCCGCAGCGCCTGGAGCCCGGCCCAGGCGGGCTCCCAGCCGCCGGTGGCGTACGCGAGGGCGTACAGCGGGCCCCAGGCCCAGGCGGGGGCGCCGGTCAGCTGGAGCGGCAGTGCGATCAGGAAGAGCACCGTCGCGGCGGCGGCCCAGCGGACCTCGGGCAGCGACAGCACCCGGGTGCGCCGTCTCGGCGCGGTGTCCGGGCGTGGCGCGGCCGGGGGCGCGGAACGCCCGGTCAGGGTGGTGGTGGACATGGCGGAGGGACCCTTCGGGCAGGCCTGGGCAGGGCGGGGCCGTTGACTCGTTCACGATACATGAACATATGAAGGCTCGTTCATCTATAAGTTGTAGGATGGCCCGCATGGGTCATGGAGCCACCCCCGCCACCGCCGTCCCGCACACGCGCCTGGACGCGACCAGCGCTGCCCGGGTGGCCACCACCCTGCAAGCCCTCGCCACGCCCTCCCGGCTGCTGATCCTCTCCCGGCTGCGCGAGGGCCCCTGCGCGGCCACCGAACTCGCCGCCGAGGTCGGCCTGGAGCAGTCCGCCTGCTCCCACCAGCTGCGCCTGCTGCGCAACCTCGGCCTGGTCATCGGCCGCCGCAACGGCCGGCAGGTCGTCTACGCGCTCTACGACAACCACGTCGCCGCACTGCTCGACCAGGCCGTCTACCACATCGAGCACCTGCGCCTGGGCCTCAGCGACGCCGTCGACCCGCAGGACGCGGACGACGAGCACGAGCCGGTCGGCGGCGCCGCGCGCTGACGCGCCACGGCGCCCGATCGGATCTCGGGCGCGCGTTCCGCCGCCGGGGTCGGGCCTCAGGTGCGCGCCCCGTCGGCCTCGGCCGACCGGCCGGAGACCACGGGGTCGACCCTGGCCCGACGGGCCAGCAGGTCGGCGAAGGCCACGGTGAGCGGATCGGGGCGGGTGCGGGTGTAGGCGGTGAGGGTTCGCAGGATCGGCGGGTCCGGGCGCAGCAGGGCGCCCTCGAAGTGGGCCGGGACGATGTTGGCGGGCACCAGGGCGGGGCCGAGCCCGGCCGCGGCCAGCAGCGGGGCGGCCGAGGTCTGTTCGGCACGGACCGCCGCCCGGGGGTGGAAGCCCGCCCGGGCGCAGACCTGGTCGAGCAGGTCGGCGAGGCCGTTGTCGGGGGCGTAGTGGACCCAGTCGCGGTCGGCGAGTTCGGTGAGGGCGACGGTCCCGGCGGGGCGGTCGGCCAGCGGGTCGTCGGCGGGCAGGACGACGGTGAACTCCTCGACGCCGAGCTCCCGGATCGGCCCCTCCCAGCCGCTCGGCGCCGGGCCGATGGCGAGGTCGGCGCGGCCCGCGGCCATGGCCTCCCGGAGCGCGTCGGTGTGGGGGTACTCGCGCAGCCGGATCCGCACGCCGGGGTGGCGGCGGCGCCACTCCCGCAGCACGGGCGGCAGGATGCCGAGGCTGACGGAGTAGACGACGGCGACCTCCAGTTCGCCCTCCTCCAGGCCGGCCGAACGGCGGGCCGCCGCCTGCAGCCGCTCGGCCTCGGCGAGTGCGGCGCGGGCGTGCGGCAGGACCGCCCGGCCCATCGGGGTGAGCCGCACCGAGCGCGGCAGGCGCTCCAGCAGCGGGCCGCCGAGGGCGCCCTCCAGGGCGCGGATCTGGTGGGACAGCGCGGGCTGGGTGACGTGCAGCTGTTCGGCCGCACGGGTGAACGATCCGGTGTCGACCACGGTGGCCAGGTATTCGAGCTGTCTGAGCGTCGGCGTTGCCATGAACGGATTTTATCGCCGAGGTAGAAAACAAGCCTTGGACTCATCAGTGCTGGTCGGGAGAGGGTCGTGGTGCGGCCGCCGCGGGAAGCAGCGGGCGGCCGGTTCCCCGATCATCCGAAGGAGTTCCACCATGTCCGACACCACCTCCCTCCGGGGGCAGCGGCTCGTCGTGGTCGGTGCCGGTTCGCGCACCGGGCGGGCCGTCGCCAAGTCCGCCTCGGCGGCCGGCGCCTCCCTGGTGCTGGCCGGCCCCGACCCGCGCAAGCTGGAGTGGACGGCCGGCGAGCTGTCCGGACCGTCCGAGGTGATCGCCCTGGACATCGCCGACGAGGCGTCGATCGCCGCCTTCGCCGCCCGGGCCGGCCGCTTCGACCACCTGGTCTCGACCGCCGCGATGCCGGCCAACGGCCCGCTGCGGGAACTCGAAGCGGCCGACGTGCAGCGGGCGTTCGCGGCGAAGGTGATCGGCCCGCTGCTGCTGGCCAAGCACCTGGTCGGGCAGGTCTCCGAGAGCGGTTCGTTCACCTTCTTCTCCGGTGTGGCCGCGTGGCGCCCGGCGCCCGCGCGCACGGTGATGGCCACCACCAACGGCGCGCTGGCCTTCCTGGTGCAGGCGCTGGCGGTGGAGATCGCGCCGGTCCGGGTCAACGCCGTCTCCCCCGGCATCGTCGACACCGGCTCCTGGGACGGCCTGGGCGCCGACAAGGACGCGTTCCTGCGCGGGGTCGCCGAGCGCAACCCGGCCCGGCGCGTCGGCACCCCGGAGGACCTGGTCAAGGCCGTCCGCTACGCCATCGACAACCCGTACGTCACCGGCACGGTGCTGCACGTCGACGGCGGCGGCCGACTCGCCTGACCCGCCTGCCCCGCCGGGCCCGCTCCGGCGGATTGTAACCCCCCCCCCGCCGGGGCGGGGCTCCCCCCCGGCCGACCACCCCCGCACGCCGCGAACCGCCGGCGTGCCCCCGAACCGAGGAGCTGTTCCCATGCGCTCGCGCACCCTGATCCGTACCGCCGCCGTCCTCGCGGCGGTGGCCGGCCTGGCGGGCGGCACCGCCGCGGCCGCCCCCGTCCACGACAGCGGCCACCACGACTCCGCACGCGACTGGCCGCAGCGCCTGATCGACCGTTCGCCCGGCCTCGTCCAGCCGAAGGCGCTCACCGTGGACCGCTCGCTCGGCGCCCGGCGCGCCGCCCAGGAGGTCCACCTGGCACAGCAGTTGTACACGTTCTGGAACACCGGGCAGCAGCGCTACCTGGACGCGGCGATCAGCCGGCAGTTCCGGGACAACACGCTGCCGGCGGGCCGCCCGCAGGGCCCCGACGGGCCGGCCTTCGCCTCGAAGAACTTCCGCGCCGCGGTGCCGGACCTGACCTGCGAGCTGTCCGACCTCCTGATCAGCGGTGACCGGATCACCGCCCGGCTGGTCTTCCGCGGCCACTTCACCGGCACCTTCGACGGCGTGCGGGGGCAGGGCCAGGACATCGAGTTCAACGCCATCGACATCCAGCACGTCGGGACCGACCGGATCACCGAGGACTGGCACATCGAGGACAACGCGACCCTGCTGGCCCAGCTGGGCGTCCGGGCCTGAGGCCGTGCCGGGCCCACGCCGCCCTGCGGGCGGTCACCTGGCGAAGGCCGTCACCACGTCGGTGAACTCGACCTGCGGCTCGTCCGCCAGGAGTTCCGGGAAGCGCGCCAGCAGGTCGGTCACGTAGGAGGAGGCGAAGTGGGCCTCGCGCGCCCGGCGGTCGGCGTACCGCTCCGTGACCAGGAACCGGCCGCCGCCCTCCTGGCGGCCCACCGCGTAGGCGAGCGCCCCCGGCTCCTCCCGGGTGCGCTCCGCGACCTCGCGCAGGGCGGCCGCGAGGGCCTCCTCCCGTCCGGTCCTGGCCTGCAGGATCGCCACCACCATGGTCATCGCACGTCCGCTCTCCGTCGGTTCCTCCGGTCAGGGCCCAGCCTGACGGGGAGCGGGCAGCCGCTCATAGTAGAAATGCGACAGGCCCTGCCCCAGCAGGGCCGTCGGGGGCCGGCCGGTGAAGTGCCGGAACTCCCGGACGAAATGCGCCTGGTCGTAGTAGCCAGCCGCCAACGCCCCTGGCAGGTAACGGCGTTCGCCGGACAGCAGCAGTGTACGGGTGAGCCGCTGGAACCGGGCCACCCGCTGGAACGCCTTCGGACCCGCACCCACCGCCGCCGGGAACGCCCGCTGCAACCGGCGGACGGTGACCCCGAGGTGCTCGGCCAGCGCGGCCACCCGCACCTCGCCGGGACGCCGGTGGACGAACCGCACCGCGGCGTCCAGCCACGGGTCGGCCCGGTGGTGGGCGGCGAGCAGCTCGGCGAGCGCCCGGTCGAGGACCGCCGCCTGCTCCGCCGGCCCGGACGCCAGACACACCTGCTCGGCCATCCGCCGGGCCGGCGGCCCCCAGACCTCGGCGGCGCTCACCACCCGGTCGGCCACCTCGTCGACCCCCGGCGCCAGGAAGTGCCGCAGGGCGCCGGCCCGGAACCGCACCGCCACGAAGCCGCCCGCCTCCCGCGAGACCGGCTCCCAGCGGGCCCCGCGGAGGCAGACCAGGTGCGCGGCGGGCAGCGGCACCGGCCCGGCCCCGTCGTCCAGGTGGACCCCGCCGGCCCAGTGGATCCACAGCTCGGCACCCGTTCCGGGCAGCAGCCGGGGCAGTTCGCCGGGGCCTGCCCGGTACCACCAGTAACGGTCGATCCAGGGCCTCAGCGCCGGGCCCGGCACCGCGTGTTCCACTCGCACCCGTCCTCCCCCGCTCCCACCACGGCCGCGCCCCGGTCACGGGCGCTCGGCGGCCACCGACGGTACCCGCCCGGCCGTCGGCCGTCACCCGGGTGCCGGGCCGTGGTGGCGGCGCCGTCCGGCGGCCAGCACCGTGGTCGGGGGGGGCGACGATCCGCAGGACGGCCGGCCAGGGACGGTGCAGATGAACGCGAACGACTCCGCTCCCCGCGTCGTGGTCGGCGTCGACGGCTCGCCGTCGTCGTACGCCGCGCTGCGCTGGGCGGCCCGGCACGCCACGCTGATCGGCGGCGTGGTGGACGCGGTCGGCGCCTGGGAACCCCCGAGCCACTTCGGCTGGTCGGCGCCCGTGGTCGACAGCACCTTCGACCGGGAGCTGGCCGAACGGCGGTTCGCCGAGGAACTGCACACCGTGCTCGGCGAGGACTCCCGGGTGCGGGTCCGCCAGACGATGGTCATGGGCGACCCCTCCGACGTCCTCCTGGACGCGGCCCGGGGCGCCGAGCTGCTGGTGGTCGGCAGCCACGGCCACGGCGGCTTCACCCGCACCCTGCTCGGCTCGGTGAGCACCCACTGCGCGCAGCACGCCGCCTGCCCCGTGGTCATCGTCCGGGCCCCATGACGAGAGGAACACCGGACACCATGCCGTACATCACCGTCGGCCAGGAGAACTCCACCCCCATCGACCTCTACTACGAGGACCACGGCTCCGGGCAGCCGGTCGTCCTCATCCACGGGTTCCCGCTCGACGGGCACTCCTGGGAGCGGCAGAGCGCCGCGCTGCTGGACGCCGGCCACCGGGTGATCACCTACGACCGGCGCGGCTTCGGACAGTCCTCCCAGCCCACCACCGGCTACGACTACGACACCTTCGCCGCCGACCTCCACACCGTGCTGGAGACCCTCGACCTGCGGGACGCCGTGCTGGTCGGCTTCTCGATGGGCACCGGGGAGGTCGCCCGCTACGTGTCCCGGTACGGCTCCGGCCGCATCGCCAAGGTCGCCTTCCTGGGCTCCCTGGAGCCCTGCCTGCTGAAGACCGACGACAACCCGGAGGGGGCCGGTCCGAAGGACTTCTTCGACGGCATCGTCGCCGCCGTGAAGGCCGACCGCTACGCCTACTACACCGCCTTCTACCGGGACTTCTACAACCTCGACGAGAACCTCGGGAGCAGGATCAGCGCGGAGGCCGTCCGCAACAGCTGGAACGTCGCGACGAGCGGCGGCTTCTTCGCCGCCGCCGCTGCGCCGTCCACCTGGTACACGGACTTCCGGGCCGACATCCCGCGCATCGACGTGCCGGCCCTGATCCTGCACGGGACCGCCGACCGCATCCTGCCGATCGACAGCACCGGGCGCCCCTTCCACCGGGCGCTGCCCTCCGCCGAGTACGTGGAGGTCGAGGGCGCGCCGCACGGCCTGCTCTGGACCCATGCCGAGGAGGTCAACGCGGCGCTGCTCGCCTTCCTGGCGAAGTAGTGGCACCGCACGCAACGCACGCACCGCCACCGCACGCACAGCCACCGCGCGCACCGCGGGTGCGACCGTCCGACCGGCGGCGCCCGCCGGGGCATCGGGGGCGGGCCGTGGGGGCCGACAGAACCGGTTGTCGCGCGCGGCCCTCCTGTCACGCATCCGCGGCCCGGCTGCGGCAGCGCCGAGGGGGCGGCCGGTGACGCCGTCGGGATCCGCCACCCCGGGCGGGGGCGGCTACGGTGGCTGACGCCCCCCTTCTGCGCCCTGTCCTTGTGCTCCGTACGCCCTGTCCCTGTCACCCCGTCCGGTCCGCCCCCGAGGAGTACGCCGATGACCGACCTCACCCGCCCGCACCTGCTCGCGGCCATCGAACTCGCCGCCTCCGCCCGCGCCCACGGCAACCACCCCTTCGGCGCGCTGCTGACCGACGCGTCCGGAGGCGTCCTGCTCACGGCCGAGAACACCGTGCTGACCGACCACGACGTCACGGCGCACGCGGAGACCAACCTGGTCCGCCAGGCCTGCCGCACCCTGGCCCCGCACCAGCTCTCCGCGACCGTCCTGTACAGCAGCACCGAGCCGTGCGCGATGTGCGCCGGCGCGATCCACTGGAGCGGCATCCGGAAGGTCGTCTACGCGCTCGCCGCCACCGAGCTGAACGCCATCGCGGGAGTGGACCCGGACGAGCCGGTGCTCGACCTGCCCTGCCGCCAGGTCTTCGCAGCCGGCGGCGGCACCGTGGAGGTCTCCGGCCCGCACCTCTTCGAGGAGGCCACCGCCGTGCACACGGGGTACTGGGGCTGACCGGATCGCCACCCTCCCCGGACGGCTTCTCCGCCGTCGAGCACGCGGTGGCCGCCGCGGAGCGGGAAACTTGACCCCGGGCGCGCACCGACCCCGCAAGCCGAGCGGCAGGAGACGGCGATGAGCAGCACGCAACCCCTACCGGCGGAGACCTGGGCCTGGGCGGTGGAGCGCCCCGGGCCGGTCGGCGGGCCGGGGCCGGGCCCACTGGTCCGGGAGCGGCGGCCGCTGGACGCGCCCGGCCCGAAGGAGGTCCTGGTCGAGGTGGAGGCCTGCGGGGTGTGCCGCACCGACCTGCACCTCGCGGAGGGGGACCTCTCCCCCAGGCTGGCCCGGTGCACGCCCGGGCACGAGGTGGTCGGGCGCGTGCTGGCGGCGGGGGCCGGGGTCGAGGGCTTCGCCGTCGGGGACCGGGCCGGGGTGGCCTGGCTGGCCCGGACCTGCGGCAGCTGCGGGTACTGCCGCAGCGGGCGGGAGAACCTCTGCCCCGCGTCGCGCTACACCGGCTGGGACCGGCACGGCGGCTACGCCGGGCACCTCACCGCGGACGCCCGCTTCGCCTACCGGCTGCCCGAGGGCCCGCCCGCCGAGGAGCTGGCCCCGCTGCTGTGCGCCGGAATCATCGGCTACCGCGCCCTGGAACGGGCCGAACTCCCGGCGGGCGGGCTGCTCGGCATCTACGGCTTCGGCGCGTCCGCGCACCTGACCGCCCAGGTCGCCCTCGCCCGGGGCGCCCGGGTGGCCGTGTTCACCCGGGCCGCGGCGGCCCGCCGGCTGGCACTGGACCTCGGCGCCGTCTTCGCCGGCGACTCCTACGACCCGCCCCCGCAACCGCTGGACGCCGCGATCCTGTTCGCACCGGTCGGCGAACTCGTGCCCGTCGCCCTCACCGCGCTGGACCGCGGCGGCACGCTCGCCGTGGCCGGCATCCACCTCACCGACATCCCGGCGCTGAACTACCAGCGGCACCTCTTCCAGGAACGCACCCTGCGCAGCGTCACCGCCAACACCCGGGCCGACGGGCTGGCCTTCCTGGCGGAGGCGGCCCGCACCCGCCCGGCGGTCCACGTCAGCCGCTACCCCCTGCGCCGTGCGGACGCGGCGCTCGCGGACCTCGCCGCGGACCGGGTGACGGGGGTCGCGGTACTCGTCGCGGAGTAGCCCGACGCGGGCCTCCGCCCGCCCGGTCGGTGCCTGCGACAGCCGCCGTACCCGGCGAAGGCGCGGGCAGCCACGGGATCGCCGGGTACGCCGCCCCTGTGGTGGTCGGCGTCCCACACGCGATCCGGC
>NZ_JBHXEM010000216.1:0-8863 GCF_042724755.1 Kitasatospora sp. NPDC127067
TCCTCGGCGCCGACACCGCCCTCGACCAGCAGGTGCGCCAGACGGTTCGCCCGCTCGTTCAACTCCGCGTACGACACGACCTCACGCGCCGCACCGCTGCCGAACACCACCGCCACCGCGTCCGGCGTCCGCGCCACCTGAGCCTCGAACAGCCCCGGCAACGTCCCCACCGGAACCTCACGCGCCGTGTCGTTCCACCCGCGCAGCACCAACTCCCGCTGCCCGGCGTCCAGAACGGGAACCAGGTCGAGTGAAGAGGCGGAGTCCTGCTCCAGCCCGCCGACCAGATTCTCCACGGCCGTGCACAGCAGACCGCAGACCACGTCCGAGTCCATCGGCGCACATGCCTGCACGGTGAACCGGAACCCGACACCGGTGTCGTCCACCGACACCGTCAACGGGTAGTTCGTCCGCTCCTGAGCGCGGAGCAGCTGGATCCCGGCGATCGTCCGCGCGGTTCCGCCGCCGACCCCGCCGGTGGCGGCGGTGCGACGGTAGTTGAGGAGCGAGGTGAACAGCGGGCTCTGCGCCGGCAGGGCGGTCGCCTGCCGTGCCAGGGTCAGCGGGGCGTGCTCATGGGTCAGCAACTCGCCCAACTGCACCTGCGCCGCCCGCAGTCCGGCGTCCAGCGACTGGGTGGCGTCGATCCGGATAGGCAGGGTGTTGATGTACAGACCCGGGGTCCGGCTCGCCGTGTCACCGGCATCCATCCGGCCGAGCAGCACGGTGCCGAACACCGGGTGCGTCTGCCCCGTCGTGGCCGCCGCGACCCGCGCCCACGCCAGGTGGAAGAACGCCGCCGCGCTCACACCGTGGCGACGCGCCTGCTCGCGAACCCGGCCCGCCAGCTCGTCCGACAGTTCGGCGATCGCCTCGCCGGTGCCGCTGCCGTCGCCGTGGGTGTCGAGCACGCCGTAGGGTGCGGTCGGCTCCTCGACGTCACCGAGCGCCCGCTCGAAGTACGCGCGGTGCTGCTCGGCGCTGACGGCCAGGCGCGCGTGCGCGACGAAGTCACGGTACGGCGCAGGCTCCGGCAGCCGCTGGACGTCCTGCTCCAGGTGCGCGCGCACCTCGTCCAGCAGGATCTCCAGCGCCTGGTGGTCACGGATCAGGTGGTGGCTGCGAAGAGCGACCAACCACCTTCCATCGGCGGAATCCTGAGTGATCGTCAGATCTATCAGGGGTGCCCGTCGGACGTCCATCGCGGACGGGCAGGCCGCCAGCAGCTGCGCCACGACATCGCCACCGACACCGGCGTCGGCACCGGCCGGAAGGACGATCTCGGAGACGGCCAGCGGAGCCTGGCGCAGGACGACCTGGAGCGGCTGGGAGAGCCCCTCCCAGAGCACGGCCGTCCGCAGGATGTCGTGCCGGTCCACCACGGACTGCAGCGCGGACACGAATCCGTCAACCCGCTCCCGCGAGTCGAAGGCCAGCACCGTCGGGAAGACGTAGATGTCACGTCCCTCGTCGGCGTCCAGCAGGTGGTGGAAGAAGATGCCCTCCTGCAGCGGCGCCAGCGGGTAGACGTCGGCGACGTTCGCCGCACCGCCCGGCACCTGCTCCACGATCCGCGCGAGATCGTCCTCGGTGACCTCGGCCAGCGTGATCATGTCCGGAGTCAGCGCGGTCGCGCCGTCCGGGATCCGGTTCTCCGGCACCACGAACGCCTGACCCGAGTCCACGGCCGCCAGTCCGAGCGGGGTCGGCGTCTGGAACAGCGCCTTCACCGACACCGGCAGCCCGCGCGAGCGCAGCCGCTCGACCAGCGTCACCGCCAGCAGCGAATGCCCGCCCAGCTCGAAGAAGTTGTCGTCGATACCGACCCGCTCCAGCCCGAGCACATCGGCGAACACCTCACAGAGCAGTTCCTCGTCCGCGGTGCGCGGCGCCCGGTAGGACGCCTCCGGCAGCGCCGACCGGTCCGGTGCCGGCAGACCCCGGCGGTTGATCTTTCCGTTCGCGGTCAGCGGCAGCTCGTCCAGCACGACCACGGCGGACGGGACCATGTAGTCGGGGAGCGTCACCGCGAGCGCGTCCCGCAGCACGGCGGCATCCACCTCCGCGTCCACGGCCGGGACGACGTAGGCGACGATGCGCTTGTCACCCGGGACGTCCTCGCGGACGACCGCGACGGCCTGGGCGACGCCCGCCCGGCCGAGCAGGGCGGACTCGATCTCGCCCAGCTCGATGCGGTAGCCGCGCACCTTCACCTGGTCGTCCGTACGGCGCAGGTACTCCAGCGTCCCGTCCTCGCGCCAGCGCACCAGGTCACCGGTGCGGTACATCCGCTCCCCGGCCTCGCCGAACGGGCAGGCCACGAACCGCTCCGCGGTCAGGCCGGCGCGGTTCAGGTAGCCGCGCGCCAGGCCGCTGCCGGCGATGTACAGCTCGCCCGCCACGCCCACCGGCACCGGCCGCAGCGCCGCGTCCAGCACGTACACCCGGGTGTTGAGGATGGGCCGGCCGATGGAGACCGGGGTGTCCGCCGAGACGTCCGAGGCCGTGGACCAGATGGTCGTCTCGGTCGGGCCGTACAGGTTGGTGACGGAGGCGGCGGTGCCCGCCAGGGTGCGGGCGAGCTCGCCGGGGAGCGCCTCGCCGCCGACCAGGACCCGGACGGACCGCAGGACGTCGTCGTCCGCCAGGGCCCGCCACAGACTGGGCGTGGCCTGCATGACGGTGACGGCCTCGCGCCCGAGGAGGGCTCGCAGGGCGTCCGGGTCGCGGACCTCGTCGCGGTCGGCGAGGACCACGGCGGCGCCGGACACCAGCGGAAGGTGCAGTTCGAGTCCGGCGATGTCGAAGCCGATGGTGGTGACGGCCAGCAGGCGGTCGTGCTCGGTGACCCGCAGGCGGTGGTTCATCGCCGCGAGGAAGTTGTTCAGCGCGGAGTGCGGGAGGACGACGCCCTTGGGGCGGCCGGTGGAGCCGGAGGTGAAGATGACGTAGGCCGGGTTCTCCGGGCGGTGGCCGGGGCGCTCCGGGTTCGAAACAGGCTGTACACCAAGGGCGTTGACGGTCTCCGGCGCGTCCAGGTCGATCCGCCGGACGCCCGCGTCCGCCGTCAGGGCCTCGTCCGTCGTCGCGCTGTCGGTGACCAGGGCGGTGGGACGGCCGTCGGCCAGGGTCGTCGCCAGGCGCTCGACCGGGTAGTCCGGGTCGAGCGGCAGGTAGGCGGCGCCCGTCTTGGAGACGGCCAGCAGCGACACGACCAGCTCGGCCGACCGCGGCAGGCACACGGCCACCAGGTGCTCCGGGCCGACGCCGTCGGCCGCCAGCAGGTGCGCCAGGCGGTTGGCCCGCGCGTTCAGCTCCGCGTACGTCAGGCTCTCGCCCGCGGCGACCAGGGCGACGGCCTCCGGGGTGCGGGCGGCCTGCGCCTCGAAGAGCTCGGGCAGGGTCGCGGCCGGAACGTCGGAGGCGGTGTCGTTCCAGGCGGTCAGCAGCCGGTCGCGCTGCCGGTCGTCGAGGACGGGGACGCGGTCGAGCGGGGTCCGGGAGTCCTGCTCCAGCTCTGCGGCCAGGTTCTCGACGGCGGTGTGCAGCAGACCGCACACCACGTCCGGGTCGATCGCGGGTACGGCCTGCACGGAGAGCCGGAAGCCGACGACGGTGTCGTCCACCGACACGGTGAGCGGGTAGTTGGTCCGCTCGTGCCCGTACAGCACCCGGATCCCGGCGAGGCCGGTGCCCTCGTTCGCGGCGCCGGGGCTGTGGCGGTAGTTGAGGAGCGAGGTGAACAGCGGGCTCTGCGCGGGGACTCCGGTGGCCTGCTGGGCGAGGGTCAGCGGGGCGTGCTCGTGCCGCAGCAGCTCGCCCAACTGGACCTGGACGGCGCGCAGTCCGGCGTCCAGCGGGCGGGTGGCGTCGATCCGGATCGGCAGGGTGTTGATGTACAGACCCGGGGTCCGGTGCGCGGTGCCCCCGGCGTCCATCCGGCCGAGCAGCACGGTGCCGAACACGGGGTGCGTCTGGCCGGTCGTGGCCGCGGCGACGCGGGCCCAGGCCAGGTGGAAGAACGCCGCCGCGCTGACGCCGTGGCGGCGGGCCTGCTCGCGAACGCGCTCCGCGAGCCCGTCGGACAGTTCGACGATCGCCTCGCCGGTGCCGCTGCCGTCGCCGTGGGTGTCCAGCACTCCGTAGGGTGCGGTCGGCTCCTCGACGTCGCCGAGTGCCCGCTCGAAGTAGGCGCGGTGCTGGTCGGCGGTGACGGCCAGGCGCGCGTGGGCGACGAAGTCGCGGTACGGCGCCGGCTCCGGTAGCCGCTCGACGTCCTGCTCCAGGTGCGCGCGCACCTCGTCCAGCAGGATCTCCAGCGCGGTGTGGTCGCGGGTGAGGTGGTGGCTGCGCAATGCCATCAACCACCGCCCACCGGCGGAGTCCTGAGCTATCGTCAGATCGGCCATCGGGGCACGCCGGATGTCGATCGACGGCGGGCAGGCCGCCAGCAGTCGGGCCACCGCGTCATCGCCGGAGTCGCCCGCGTCACGGGATTCACCGGAGTCACCGGAGTCACCGGACAGCGTGACCTCGTGGACGGGCAGGGACGCCCGGCGCAGGACGACCTGGAGCGGCTGGGGCAGGTTCTCCCAGAGCACGGCCGTCCGCAGGATGCCGTGACGGTCCACCACCGCCTGCAGCGCGGACACGAACCCGTCGACCCGCTCCCGCGAGTCGAAGGCCAGCACGGTCGGCAGGATGTAGACGTCACGTCCCTGCTCCGCGTCCAGCAGGTGGTGGAAGAAGATCCCCTCCTGCAGCGGCGCCAGCGGGTAGACGTCCGCGACGTTCGCCGCGCCGCCCGGGACCTGCTCCACGATCCGGTCGAGGTCCGCCGGGCTCAGCTCGGCCAGCGTGATCATGTCCGGGGTCAGCGCGGTCGCGCCGTCCGGGATCCGGTTCTCCGGCACCACGAACGCCCGGGCGGCCTCGTCGGCCGCCGACAGCCCGGCGGGCGTCGGCGCCTGGAACAGCGCCTTCACCGACACCGGCAGCCCGCGCGAGCGCAGCCGCTCCACCAGCGTCACCGCCAGCAGCGAATGCCCGCCCAGCTCGAAGAAGTTGTCGTCGATGCCGACCCGCTCCAGCCCGAGCACATCGGCGAACACCTCACAGAGCAGTTCCTCGTCCGCGGTGCGCGGCGCCCGGTAGGACGCCTCCAGCAGCGCCCCCCGGTCCGGCGCCGGCAGGGCGCGGCGGTCCAGCTTGCCGTTGACCGTCAGCGGCAGCGTCTCCAGCACCACGACCGCGGACGGGACCATGTACTCCGGCAGCATCGTCGCGAGGGCGCCCCGCAGCACGGAGGTGTCGACCTCCGCGCCCGGGTCGGGCACCACGTAGCCGGTCAGCCGCTTGTCGCCGGGGACGTCCTCACGGACGATCACCGCCGCCTGGGCGACACCCGCCCGACCGAGCAGGGCGGCCTCGATCTCGCCCAGCTCGATGCGGAAGCCGCGGATCTTCACCTGGTCGTCGGTGCGGCCCAGGTACTCCAGCGTGCCGTCGGCGCGCCAACGGGCGAGGTCCCCGGTGCGGTACATCCGCTCCCCCGCACCGCCGAACGGGCAGGCCACGAAGCGCTCCGCCGTCAGACCCGGACGGTTCAGGTACCCGCGCGCCAGCTGGTCGCCCGCGACGTACATCTCGCCCGGCACGCCGACCGGCGCCGGCCGCAGTCCGGCGTCCAGCACGTAGACGCGCAGTCCGGGGATGCCCTCGCCGATCGGGCTGCCCAGGGAGCCCTCGACGGCCGTCGACCGGTCGAGCCGGAGGTGGCTCACGTGCACGGTGGTCTCGGTGATGCCGTACATGTTGACGAGTCGCGGGGCGTCGTCCCGGTGCCGCGCGTACCACTCGCGCAGGCGGCCGGTGTCGAGCGCCTCGCCGCCGAACACGACCGTGCGCAGCCGCAGTTCGGACCCGAGGTCCGGGTGCTGGGCCTCGGCCTGGGCCAGCTGGTAGAAAGCGGACGGCGTCTGGTTGAGGACGGTCACGCCCTCGCCCGCCAGCAGGCGCAGGAACTCCACCGGCGACCTGGACACCTCGACCGGCACGACGACCAGGCGGCCGCCGTGGAGCAGCGGGCCCCACAGCTCCCACACCGAGAAGTCGAAGGCGAAGGAGTGGAACCAGGTCCACACGTCGTCGGCGCCGAACTCGAACCACGGCTGGGTCTCGTCGAGCAGGCGCACCACGTTCCCGTGCGGGACGACGACGCCCTTGGGGCGGCCCGTCGAGCCCGAGGTGTAGATGATGTACGCGGTGTTCGCCGGGGACAGCGCACCGGGGACCTCGGCCGGCAGCGGCACGTCGCCCTTGCCGGCGGACAGCCGCGCGAGGGTCTCCGGGTCGTCCAGGACCACCCGGCGGACGGCCTCCTCGTGCGCGACCGCTCCCGCCGACGCGGTGGAGGTGATCACCAGGGTGGGGGCGCAGTCCGCGAACACGAAGCTGATGCGGTCCGACGGCGAGGCCGGGTCGACCGGCAGGTAGGCGCCGCCGGCCTTCAGCACGGCGAGCAGGGCCACGACCAGGTCGAGCGAGCGTTCGAGGCAGACCGCGACGGAGGTCTCGGGCCCGACGCCGTGCCGGACCAGCAGGGCGGCCAGCGCGTCCGAGCGCTCGGCGAGTTCCGCGTAGGTGAGCCGGGCGTCGCCGAGGACCGCGGCGACGGCGTCGGGCGTCCGCTCGACCTGCGCCGCGAAGAGCGCCGGCAGGGTCGCCGCCGGCCGGGTGCCGCGCGCGGGGGTGTGCCACGCGTCCAGCAGGCGGTGGCGCTCGGCCGGGCTCGTCACCTCCAGCCGGCCGAGCGGCCGGTCGGGGTCCGAGAGCGCCGAGTCGAGGACCTGGACGAACCGCTCCGCCATCGCCTCGACGGTCGCCGCGTCGAACAGGTCGGCGGCGTAGGTGATGCTGCCGGCCAGACCGGCGGGCCGCCCCTGGGCGTCGAAGCGCTCGGCGAGCTGGACGTCGAGGTCGAACTTGGCCGGACGCTGGTCGCCGCTCAGCGGCTCGACCTCCAGGCCGGGCAGCCGCAGCTCCGCGTCCGCGTTGTTCTGGACGCTCAGGGTCACCTGGAACAGCGGGTGGCGGGACATCGAGCGGGCCGGCGCCAGGTCCTCCACCAGGCGCTCGAACGGCAGGTCCTGGTGGGAGAACGCCTCCAGCGACGTCTCCCGGACCTGCCGGAGCAGGTCCCGGAAGGTGGCCTCGTCGGCGACCCGCGCCCGGAGCACCAGCGTGTTGACGAACAGGCCGACCAGGTCGTGCAGGGCCTCGTCCAGGCGCCCGGCGATCGGCACGCCGATCGGGATGTCGTTCCCGGCCCCGAGCCGCGACAGCAGGACGGCGAGGGCCGCCTGCGCCGCCATGAAGACGGTGGCGCCCTCGGCCTTTGCGGTCCGCACCAGTCGCTCGTGGAGCCCGGCGGGCACGGTCAGGTCGACCACGCCGCCCACGTGCGAGGCGCGGGTGGGACGCGGCCGGTCGACCGGGAGCTCCAGCTCGTGCGGCATGCCCGCGAGCGCCTGGCGCCAGTGCGCCAGCTGCTCGTTGAGGAGGCTCTCCGGATCCTCGTCGGCGCCGAGCACGTCCTGCTGCCAGAAGGTGTAGTCGGCGTACTGGACCTCCAGTTGCTCCCACTCGGGGGCCCGCCCGCCCCGGCGCGCCGCGTAGGCGACGGAGAGGTCCCGTGCGAGCGGGCCCCTCGACCATCCGTCGCTCGCGATGTGGTGCATCACGACGATCAGCGCGTGGTCGTCCGGCGCGGTGGCGAACAGCCAGGCCCGGAACGGGATGTCGTGCTCCAGGTCGAAGGTGTGCCGGGCGGCCGCGGCCAGCGCCGCTGGCAGGTCCGCGGCGTCCACCTCGGTCACCGGCAGGTCGATCCGGGCCGACTCGGCGGCCAGGACCTTCTGGTACGGCTTGCCGTCCTTGGCCGGGAAGACGGTGCGGAGGACCTCGTGGCGCTCCACCACGTCCCTCAGGGCGTCCCGCAGGGCCTCACGGTCCAGGGCTCCCCGCAGGCGCAGGGGGAGCGAGATGTTGTACGTGTCGCTCGGCCCCTCCAACTGCCCGAGGAACCACAGCCGCTGCTGAGCGTAGGACAACGGGATCATCAGATCTCCTCCTGCCTGGTGCGACGACGCAGGGCGGGCCTGGTGCGCTTGGGACGGTTGATGTGGGACGAAAGGCCCGCCACGGTGGGGCTCTCGAAGATCGCCCTGAGAGGCAGTTCGACCTCCAGGGCGGAACGGATCCGGCTGACCAGCCGGGTGGCCAGCAGCGAATGCCCGCCGAGTTCGAAGAAACTGTCGTCGATGCCGACCCGCTCCAGACCGAGGACCTCGGCGAACGCCTCGCACAGGAGCGTCTCCTCGGGCGTCCTCGGCGCGCGGTAGGAGGCCTCCAGCTCCGCCGTGCGGTCGGGGGCCGGGAGGGCGCGGCGGTCGAGCTTGCCGTTGACGGTCAGCGGCAGAGCGTCCAGGGCGATGACGGCGGAGGGGACCATGTAGTCGGGCAGGACGGCGGCCAGGGCCGTCCTGACCTCGGCCGTGTCCACCTCGGCACCGGTGACCGGGACGACGTAGGCCGTCAGCCGCTTGTCGCCCGAAACGTCCTCGCGGACGATCACCACACCCTGCGCGACACCGGGCCGGCCAAGCAGCGCGGACTCGATCTCGCCCAGCTCGATGCGGTAGCCGCGCACCTTCACCTGGTCGTCGGTACGGCCCAGGTACTCCAGCGTGCCGTCGGCGCGCCAGCGGGCCAGGTCGCCGGTGCGGTACATCCGCTCCCCCGCCTCGCCGAACGGGCAGGCCACGAACCGCTCCGCCGTCAGGTCCGGACGGCCCAGGTAGCC
>NZ_JBHXEM010000217.1:0-8694 GCF_042724755.1 Kitasatospora sp. NPDC127067
GGGCTGGGGCCCGGGGGGGGGGGGGGGGGGGCCGCGGGGCGGGCCGGGGGGCCTGGTCCACCGCGGGACGTCCCGGGCGGCCGACGGCACGGCCCGCGGGCGGGTCAGAAGGTGAGGACCTCGACGTCCCCGGCCTCGTCGGCCCCGCCGTCGTCGGCGGCGACCAGGCTCCGGAGCGTGATCTGCCGCAGGATCAGGTCGACCACGTCGGCGACGGTGTTGCCGCCGAACACGAAGGAGGGCGGGACGTCCGCGGAGAAGTCCGCCAGCAGCCGGTTGCGCAGCCGGACCGCGGTCAGCGAGTCCAGACCCAGCTCGTTCAGCCGCCGGTGCCCGAAGGTCGGGCGCAGCTCGTCCCGCTGGCGCGCCGTGAGGCCCAGCAGCTCGCCGGCGGCGGCCAGCAGCTCCTCGGTGACGGCGGCCCGCCCGGCCCGCGGGTCGCGCAGGGCGAGTTCGACCACCTGCTCGGCGGTGCGGTGTCCGGCCGGCTCCGCCGGCGCCTGCGGCGACCGCCCGTCGGGGGACGGCTCCGCGGCCCGCTCCGGGGCCAGGCCGCTCAGCAGGGTGTACGGCGGCCGCCGGTCGTCGGCGGCCGTGAACGCGGCCCAGTCGACCGCCGCCAGGCCCACCACCGGCAGGCCGCCGCCCAGCACGCGCCCGAAGGCCGTCAGGGCCTCGTCGGTGCCGATCCCGGTGATGCCGGCGCGGGCGAGCCGGGCGAGCAGCTCCGGGCGGGCGGCCAGGCCGGCCTCGGCCCACGGGCCCCAGTTGATGCTGAGGGCCGGCTTCCCGTCGTGGCGCCGCTGTTCGGCGAGAGCGTCCAGGAAGGCGTTGGCGGCGGCGTAGTTGGCCTGGCCGGCCGAGCCGGTCATCGAGGCGAGCGAGGAGTAGAGCACCAGGAAGTCGAGCCCGGCGTCGGCGGTCAGGGTGTGCAGGTGCTGCGCGCCCCGGACCTTGGGCCGCAGGACCTCGGCGAAGCGGCCGCGGTCGAGGTCGACCAGCGGGGCGTCGTCGGTGGTCCCGGCGGCGTGGACGACGCCGCGCAGCGGGGGCAGCTCCCGGCCGATCCGCCCGAACAGGCCGGTCATCGCCGGCAGGTCGGCCACGTCGGCGGGCCAGAGCTCGACCCGCACACCGGCGGCCCGCAGCTCCTCGACCTCCCGCGGGGGTTCGGCCGGCACGGAACGGCCCGTCAGCACCAGGCAGCGCGCGCCCAGGTCGGCGAGCCGACGGGCGGTGGCCAGGCCCAGCGCGCCGAGCCCGCCGGTGACCAGGTAGCTGCCGTCCGCCCGGACGGGTGCCGTCGGCGAGCCGCCGAGCGCGGTCTCCCGCAGCCGGGCTGCGTACCAGCGGCCGTCCCGCACCGCCAGGTGGCCGCGCCCCGCGAGGCCGGCGACCCGCGCCAGCAGTCCGGCCAGCGTCGGCGGGGTCCGGCGCGGTTCGAGGTCCACCTGGACGCACGTGAGGTCGGGGTACTCGGCGACGACCGCCTTGGCCAGTCCGGTCAGCGGCGCCTGGCCGGCGTCCGGGCGGGTCGGCGCCTGCGGCACCCGCACCGCGCCGGTCGAGCAGACGACCAGGTCGGGCCGGTCCGCGCCGAATTCCCGCAGGAACCCGCGCAGGATCGCGAAGGCCGTGCCGGCGAGCACGACGGCGTCGTCCCCGGCGCTCTGGAGGACCAGTCCGGCGACCCCGTCCACCCGGCCGCGGGCCTCGGCGAACAGCCGGGCCACCGCCTCGTCCGAGGCGTCCGGGGCGACCAGCAGACCCAGGGCGGGGACGGCCGCCTCGGCGCACCAGCCGTCCACCAGCGACGCGTCCGTCCCGCAGACCAGCCAGGTGCCCGGCCGGCCGGCGGTACCCGCCTCCGGCGCCGGCACCCAGTCGGTGCGGTAGCCCCGCACCGCGGCCCCGGCCGCCGCTCCAACCACCGCTCCGGCCGCCGCCGCGATCCGCTCCGGCGCGACCGGCCGCAGCCGCAGCGCCTCGACGGTGGCCAGCCGTTCGCCGTCCTCGGACACCAGGTCCAGGTCGAAGGAGCGTTCGCCGTCGGCGCCGGTTCCGGCGTCCCGGGCCACGCACCACAGCCGCGGGGGCAGCGGACGGTGGACGGTGATCCGGTCGATGCCCACCGGCAGGAGCAGCTCCCCGGTGTCGCCGAGGAACGCGGCGGTCGTGTGGAAGCACGCGTCGAGCAGGACGGGGTGCGCCCGGTACGCCGCCCGGTCCTCGGCCGGGAGGTCCGCCTCCACCAGGCCGACGGCCTCCTTCCCGCCCGCCCACAGCGCCCGGAGGGCGCGGAAGGCCGGGCCGTACTGGAGGCCCCGGGCGCGCAGCGTCCCGTACAGGGCGTCGACGTCCCGCTCGGCCAGGGCGGCCCGCAGGAGCCCGGGGTCGACCCGGGTGTCCGGGGCCGGCCCGGCGGGCCGGGCGGCCTCCACCGTGACGTGCCCCGTCCACGCGGCCGCCCCGGACACCCGCGCGAAGCCGCGGACCCGGTGGCCGTCCGGCAGGGGCTCGACGACCGCCTGGGCGGTGACGGGCGCGTCCTGCGGCAGGGCGAGGAAGGCGGTGAAGGACACACCCTGCAGCGTCCGGGGCCCGTCACCGGCGACCTCGCGGACGGCCGCATCGGCCCACTCCGTCATCGCGGCGGCGGGCAGCACCGGCCGCCCGGCCACCCGGTGCTCGTCGAGGTACCACGGCTGCCCGGCGGTCAGCGTGCGGGAGAACCAGTGGCTCCCGGCACCGGCCAGCTCGACCGGCGCGCCGAGCAGCGGGTGCCGTCCGTCGCCGCCGTCGGTGAACCAGTGCCGGGTCGGGGCGAGCGGGTGGCCCGGCAGCGGGACCGGCAGCGGCGGCCGGCCGTGCTCCCCGTCCCGGTCCCGCAGGACCCCGGCCCAGTCGACCCGTCCGCCCCGGACGTACCACTCGGCCAGCCCGCGCCGGAAGCGGCGGTCGTCGGTGTCGTCCCGGTGCAGGGTCGGCAGGCCGACGGCGTCGGTGAGCACGGCCTCGACCAGCGGACCGAGCACCGGGTGCGGCCCGCACTCGACGACGGTGGTGCAGCCGAGCGCGGCCAGAGCGGCCAGGCAGTCGCCGAACCGCACCGGTTCGAGCGCGTGCCGGGCGAAGTAGGCGGCCGAGAACTCCCGCTCGACGGCGCCGGTCAGGTTCGCCACCACGGGGATCCGGGGGGTACGGAAGTCGACCGTCGCGGCGATCCGCTCGAACCGCGCGACCGGCCCCTCCATCAGCGGGGAGTGGAACGCCCGGGTGCCGTGCAGCCGGGTGACCTTCGCGCCCCGCCGCTCCCAGTCGGCCGCCAGGTCGGCGGCCGCCCGCACCGCGCCCGAGACCACCACGTCCTCCGGCCCGTTGAGGGCCGCGAGCACCACCGAACGGTCCTCGGGAAGGTCCGCGCACAGCTGCGCGACCAGCTCGCGGCCGGCGTGGACCGCGTACATCGACCCGGCCTCCGCCAGCTCCTGCATCAGGCCGGCGCGGGCGACCACCAGCCGGACCGCGTCGGGCAGGCTCAGCACGCCGGCGACGCAGGCCGCCACGTACTCGCCGAGGCTGTGCCCGGCCACGGCGTCGGGCCGCACCCCGCAGGCGCGCCACAGCTCGGCCAGCGCGTAGTCCACGGCGAACAGGGCCGGCTGGGCGAACTCGGTCCGTTCCAGGTCCAGCCGCGGGCCCGGGGCGTCGCACAGCGTCGGCAGCAGGGAGACGCCGAGCTCCGCGCGCACCAGCGCGTCGACCTCGTCGAGCGCCGTACGGAAGGCCGCGTGCCCGAAGTACAGCGCCTTGGCCATCCCGGGGTACTGCGCGCCCTGGCCGGTGAACACGAAGGCCACCGGCCCGGGACCGCCGCCGTGCGCGACGCCGTGCACCACCGCGGGGGACGGCAGGCCGTCGCGGTACGCCTCCAGGGCCTCCGCGGCCTCCCGGTTCGACCGGGCCAGCACGGCGAGCCGGTGGTCGTGGTGCTGGCGCCGGGCGCCCGCCGTGTGGACCAGCGCGCTCCACGCCGGGGCGGCGCCGCTCTCCCCCGCCAGCACCTCGGCGTAGTCGGCGGCCAGCCGGCGCAGGGCGGGCCCGCTCTTCGCCGAGACCGGGAGGAAAGACCACTCGCCGCCCTCCGCGGCCTCCACCCGGGCCCGCCGGGCCCGCCGGGCCGGCGCGCCGGAGAGGATCACATGGGCGTTGGTGCCGCCGAAGCCGAAGGAGCTGACCGCCGCCGCCCGGGCGGGGCCCTCGGGCCACTCCGTCGCCGTGTGCGGGATCCGCAGCCGGGAACCGTCCAGCCCGATCAGCGGGTTGACCGTGTCGACGTGCAGGGAGGCCGGGATCCGCCGGTGCTCCAGGCAGAGCACCGCCTTGATCAGGCCGGCCATGCCCGCCGCGGCCTCCAGGTGGCCGATGTTGCTCTTCACCGAGCCGACGTGGAGGTCCGGGCCGGCCGACTCCCCGTACACGGCGCGCAGCGCGCCCATCTCGATCGGGTCGCCGAGCCGGGTGCCGGTGCCGTGCGCCTCGACGTAGCCGACCTCCTCCGCGGTCAGGCGGGCGGACCGCAGGGCCGCCCGCAGCACGGCCTCCTGGGACGGTCCGTTCGGCGCGGTCAGCGTGCTGCTGCGCCCGTCGGAGGAGACGGCCGAACCCTCGACCAGGGCGCGGATCCGGTCGTCGGCCGCGACCGCGTCGGACGCCCGCCGGAGCACCACGACACCGCAGCCCTCGCCGCGCACGTAGCCGTCCGCCGCCGCGTCGAAGGTCTTGCACCGGCCGTCCGGCGCGAGCATGCCCGCCTCGGTGAAGACCGTGGTCAGCCCCGGGTCCAGGAGCAGGTTGACGCCGGCCACGACGGCGAGGTCGCACTCGCCGAGCCGCAGGCTGGTGCACGCCTGGTGGAGGGCCACCAGGGAGGACGAGCAGGCCGTGTCCACCACCTGGCTGGGGCCGCGCAGGTCCCACAGGTAGGAGATCCGGTTGGCCGCGATGCTCGACGCGTTGCCGGTCCCGTCGTGGGCCGTGACCGGGGCGCCGGCCCGGGCCTGGAGCCGGCCGTAGTCGTTGGTGCTGATCCCGACGAAGACGCCCGTACGGCCCCCGGCCAGCGCCTGCGGGTCCACCCCGGCGTCCTCCAGGGCCTGCCACACCGTGGTCAGCAGCAGCCGCTGCTGCGGGTCCGTCCGGCGGGCCTCGTCGCGGGAGACGCCGAAGAAGGCCGCGTCGAACTCCTCGGCCCCGTCGACGAATCCGCCCCGGCCCGGCTCCCCGTGCTCCAGCCGGTAGCCGAGCAGACGGCGGTGCGCCGGGACCTCGGTCACCGCGTCCCGGCCGTCCAGCAGCAACTGCCAGAACGCCTCGACGTCCTGGGCACCGGGCATCCGGCAGGCCATGCCGACGACGGCGATCGCCTCGCGGTCGTCGGCCGCCCCGGCGGATCCGGCCCGCTCGGTCCGGTCCGTCCTGTCGGTCCGCTCGGTCTTGTCTGTCCGCTCGGTCTCGTCGGTCGGCTCGGTCCGGTCGCCCGTGAGCGCGGCGGCCAGCGCCGCGACGGTGGGGTGGTTGTAGAGGTCCTTGGCGTCGACCGGGGCGCCGAGCCAGGCCCGGAGGTCGGCGGCGAGTCCGGCGAGGCCCGCGGAGTCGAGCCCGAAGGAGCCGAAGGGGGCGTCCTGCGGGACCTCCCGGGGGGTGAGCCGGCGGAGACCGGCGATCCGCTCGGTCAGCCAGTCGGCCACGGCCTTCCGGGAGCGCTCCGGCGCGGCGTCCGCGGGGGTGTCGCGGACGGCCGCCACGGAGGAGACGTGGACCGGCTTGAGCCCGTCCTCCAGGAAGAGCCGCTTGCACTCCTGCCGGCGGACCTTGCCGCTCGACGTCAGCGGGAGCTGGGCCGGGCGGATCAGCACCACGGTCCGCGGGTCGATTCCGTGCTCCTCGACGACGGCGAGCCGGATGCTGCGGACGACCTCCTCGCGGTCGGCGCCGCGGAATCCCTCCCGGGTCAGTTCGCTGACCACGACCAGCTGTTCGACGCCCTCGGCGTCCTCCACCGGGAAGGCGACACCCTTGTCGCGTTCGAGGGCCGCGTGGGAGTCCGCGACGGTCAGCTCGATGTCGTGCGGGTAGTGGTTGACACCGCGGACCACGATCAGGTCCTTGCGCCGCCCGGTGATGTACGTGTGCGGGCCGAGCCGCCCGCCCAGGTCCCCGGTGCGCAGGTACGGGCCGCTGCCGTCGGCCAGACGGGCCCCGAAGGCGGCCTCGGTCGCCTCGGCGTTCCGCCAGTAGCCGGGGCTCACGGTGTCGCCGCTCAGCCAGAGTTCACCGCACTCGCCGTCGGGGACGGGGGTCCGGGTCTCCGGGTCGACGACCAGCAGTCCGGTGTCCGGCAGCACGTCGCCGTTGCTCGGGAGGAGGCGGCTTCCCGGCGCGCCGTCCGCCACGCGCCGCAGCCGTCCGCGCCCCAGCTCCTCGATGTCGAAGGAGGCGAGTCCCAGCGGCTCGTCGCGCCGGCGCACCGTCACGGCGAGCGTGGATTCGGCCATTCCGTAGGCCGGGGTGAAGATGTCGGCGCGACATCGGAACGGCGCGAACTCGGCGGCGAACCGCTCGATCGACTGCGGGCGAATCGGTTCGGCGCCGATCATCAGCGTGCGGAGCGCGGAGAGGTCCAGGCCCTCGCGGTCCTCGGGGCGGATGCGGTCGCAGCACAGGTCCAGCGCGAAGTTGGGGCCGAAGGTCAGCGCGGCCCGGTAGCGGGTGGCCGCGGCGAGCCAGCGCAACGGCTCCTGGACGAAGTCGATCGGCGCCAGCAGCACGTTCGTCGCACCGGCCCGCAGCGGGAACAGCAGGCCGGCCACCAGGCCGAAGTCGTGGAAGAGCGGCAGCCAGGACAGCGACACCTCGTCCGGCCCCAGCTCCAGCCCCTCGGTGAGCATGTCGAGCTGCTGGACGATGTTCCGGTGGGTGACCATCACACCGCGCGGGCGCCCCGTCGAGCCGGAGGTGTACTGGAGGTAGCCGACGTCGTCCGGGCGGAGCTCGGGCTCGCGCCAGTCCTCCGGGTCCGCGGCAGTGAGCTCACTGGTCGTCATCACGGCACAGGAGGACGGGAGTTCACTGACCATCAACCGGACCCGGTCGGCCCCCACCACGGCGAGCCGCGGGTCGCAGTCGTCGACGATGCCTTCGACCCGGGCCCCCTTGCGGCTCCGGGTCGGCGGGAAGGCGGGCACCGCGATCGCCTGCGCGTAGAGGCAGCCCAGGAAGGCGACGGCGTAGTCGACGCCCTGGGGCAGCAGGATGAGCACGCGCTCGCCGGCCAGGCCGCGGGCCTGGAGCCCCGCGGCGAACGCCCGGGCGCGGCGGTCGTACTCGGCGAACGACAGCCGGTCGAGCTCGCTCTCCCCCTCGGCCAGCATGATGATCGCCGGCTTCTCCGGAAACTCGTCAGCTCGTGCACGAACATCATTGACAATGGACATGGAGAAATCCGGACGAGACTTTGTTGCCACGCTTTATCCCGCTTTCGGAGCAGCCTGAAGTGACACACGTGAAGCCGTGAAGGAAACCACTGGAAACCTGCCGGAACGGCAGTGAAAAGTACTCGGGCAGACAAAAGGAAGGGGAGGCGGCAACGCGCCTTCAACCCTCCGACCCGAGGCGGCCTCAGCAGATGCCGGGCATATCCGTTCGCATGGACAACACCACCCTCGACCACTCCCCCGTTTCGCACTCCGGCCGGCCCGGGCTGCCGCGCGATCCGCCGCCCCACCCTGCCGGAGTCCATTGAATTGATGATCACCGTAATGAGCGACCGGGGGTGCGTCAAGCATCGTCGGAGTTCCTCACAAGCGAAATGCAAGACCACCCCTTCCCCGACACCTGTGAAGAAAGAGTGCGAAAGGACGGCCAGCATGCAGAAAACGGGCATTGCCGCCATACGGCCCCACCGGCCCCCGGGGCCCGGACCCCCGCCGCCCGGCCCGGCCGCGACCGTCGGGTCGGGGTCGCACCGCCCGTACGCTGCACGAATCCAGCCCCACGGCAGCGGATCAGACGCTCCGTCAAGATCAAAGAACCGGCGGATACGGCTGGCGCTCCCTACCGAAGCGATCTATGCTCTGTTTCGGCCGCATGACCGAATGGGCTGCCCGACACGGGGAGGTGGGCACGGGGAGCCCGGTCGAATCGGATCGGCCCACGGGCCCCGCGCGGGGATTCGGCGGGAAGTCCACAGACGCATTCCCGCCCGAGCTCGGGTGCGAGTTCCAGCACTCCGCGGCATTCCAGGTCGCCGCACCGGCCACCCACCGGATCGGGTGGGGGAACAGTTTGAAACTGTCGGCGTGGACATTGCATGACAATGCGCGATCGCTGAGCCGTCAGAACTTCACAGGAGACGGCCCGTTCGGATTTCCTGCCACCGGCCACGGGGCCCGCTTGATCCGGTATTCCCCGGACTCCTCGGGCATCCGCCGAGCCGTGGGCCCCGCCGCACCGGGCGGGCGAGGAACAGCTTTCGACAATGGGGGACGACTGCATGACCGCGACTGACTACGCGTCGCTGGCGGAGAGAGCAGGCCGTGAGTTGGAGGAGGCCTCCGCGCAGGAGGTCCTCGCCTGGGCGGCCGAGACCTTCGGCGGGCGGTTCTGCGTGACCTCCTCGATGGAGGACGCGGT
>NZ_JBHXEM010000218.1:0-8686 GCF_042724755.1 Kitasatospora sp. NPDC127067
AACGCGGACGGCAAGGAGATCTACAACCAGAAGACCCAGCCCAACGTCAAGGCCACCCACCCGTAGGCGCCACACCGGGCGCCCAGTGGTGGGGCGATCATCCCCGCGGCGGCGCGGGGCCGTGCGGCGGACGAGCACACGCGGTGCGACGATCACGGGGGACAGGCAGCGGAAGAAGTCCACGACGCGACGCGGCCGCGCTTCCCGGTGCGGCACCGCAGCCCGCCGAAGCCGTTCATCCACGAGCGGCTCCGCCCCACCACCCACCTCCTGTCGGCCCGATCGGGGCGGAGACGCCCTCGCGGGCGATCTCACCGGTGAAACCCGACTCCCCCAGCACGCAACGGGACTTGCCGCTGACGTAGCCCTCGCGGGCGAGGGCTACCCGGGCGACCGCCTCCCCGCCCCCGAGCTCCCCGGCACCCCGCTCAAGCCCTGCGGACGCACCCGTTGACCTGCGCCTTCGACCGACGGGGAGCCTGCCGCAGGATCCGAGCCGCACTCCCCCCACGACGATCCCGACGCCTCCGGCGCCCTGGCCGCCGCCCTCGGCGCCTCCCCGGGCCCGGCCGAGCTGCGCATCAGCCCGGACATCCGGCCGGTCCTCGGCCGCGCCCCTCGGCCCTTCGCCGAGTGGGCCCGCCCGCAACGCCGCCGCGTTCCGCTGAGACCGGGCAGCGCCGCGGGAACCCCGGGACCGGGCACGGACCGGGGGCGCGCGGGGCGGCGTGCCCGGCAGGCTGCCGGTCGGGTGTCAGCGGCCTGTCGGTGACGCGTCGGTCAGATGCAGGTGGGCTCTGGGACCTTCGAGTGGTCCCGCCGGGTGCCGATCCGGCTGTGGATTCAGGGGAAGGGGATCTCTTGTGCATGACGTAGTGATCGTGGGCGCCGGCCCGGTGGGGCTGTTCCTCGCCTGCGAACTCGGCCTCGCGGGCTGCTCGGTCCTGGTGCTCGAACGGGACCCGGAACCCCGCTCGCCGTTCAAGGCGCTGCCGCTCGGCATCCGGGGCCTGTCCTCCGCCTCGGTCCAGGCGTTCTACCGCCGCGGGATGCTGCACCAATTGCTGAAGGCATCGGGCGTCGACGATGAGCCCGGCGCGCAATCGGGACCGGACGCGCCGTCAGCTCCCCGTCGTGGTGGCCACTTCGCCGGCATGATGCTCGATCCGGCCAAGATCGACTTCGCGGCCCTGCCGTACCGGCTGCCCTACCCGGCACCGGAGGGCATGCCGACACACGTCGAAGCCATCGAGGCGGTGCTGGCCGAGCGGGCGTCCGAGCTGGGCGTGGACGTCAGGCGCGGCGTCACGGTTTCGGCCATCGCGCACAACGACGGGAGTGTGATAGCGCAGGCGGGCGAACACGCGTACACGGCGCGCTGGCTGGTCGGCTGCGACGGCGGACGCAGTACCGTACGCGGGCTCGCGGGCTTCGACTTCGTCGGGACCGAGCCGCTGTGCACCGGCTACACGATGCTCGCCACCGTCGCCGACCCCGAGAAGCTGAGCCCCGGGTTCAATCTGACACCCACGGGCATGTACCTCCAGCCCGCGGGGGACTACATCGCCGTGCTGGACTTCGACGGCGGCGCGTTCGATCGCTCGCGGCAGCCGACGCGCGACCATCTCCAGACGGTTCTGCGCCGGGTGTCCGGCACCGACGTGACGCTGGGCGAGGTCCGTCTCGCGTCGAGCTTCACCGATCGGGCGATGCAGACGACGACCTACCGGCACGGACGCGTCCTGCTCGCGGGCGACGCCGCTCACATCCACTCGCCCCTGGGCGGGCAGGGACTCAACGCCGGCATCGGCGATGCCCTGAACCTGGGCTGGAAGCTGGCGGCGGCCGTGCACGGACACGCGCCGGACGGACTTCTCGACACCTACGGCCGCGAGCGCCGTCCGGTGGGGTCGGCGGTGCTCGACTGGTCGCGCGCACAGGTGGCGGCCATGCGGCCGGACCCGCACGGCCAGGCCGTCCAAGGGGTGATTCGCGACCTGATCAACACCCGGGACGGAGCGACCTACGTGTTCGAGAGGATGTCGGGATCGTCCGTCCGTTACGACCTCGGCAGCGAGCACCCGCTGGTCGGCCGCAGCGCCCCGGACCTTCGTCTGGAGGACGGCACCCGTCTTGGCGACCTGATGCGGGACGGACGGGGCGTCACGCTCGACTTCAGCACCGACCGATGCCTGCACGCTCCGGCGAGGGGCTGGGAGGGCCGGATGCGGTACGCGGCCGGTCCGGCGAAGGACGACCTCGGATTGGGTGCCGTGCTGGTCCGGCCCGACGGCGTGGTCGCCTGGGCAGGCGATCGCACACCTGACCGTGAAGCGTTCGAGCGGGCCGCGGGACGCTGGTTCGGCAGTCCGGAAAGCTGAAACGGGCGTCGCCCGGCACCCGGCGTCGTCTTCGGTTCCGAAGTCCCGGACGGCGAAGGCCCGACCCTCAACATCGTGGGACCCACCCCATCGGCACGAGCACCCCGCGAGCCACGCGACACCGTGAGCGTGAGGCCTACGCAGTGTTCACGACGACCCCGGCGGCCTGACGGCCGCCGGGGTCGTTTCACACCGCTCCGTCGATATCGGCCCGTCGCTTTCACGAAGCTCGGATCACGTCCCGGACCGGCTGCGGGTAGCCGATCTCGGCGATGTCCTCGGCCAGGTCCACGAGGGTGAGCTCCGAGTTCAGCGATGACACGAGCGTCCGGCTCAGCGGTCGCAAGGCATAGACGTCGCGCACCGCTTCCAGGTCCACGGGAACCTCGTAGTAGTCCTCGGCGAAGCGCTGGAACGCTTCCGGCGAACGGTCGGCCAGGAGCTCGAACAGGCTTGTTGCCCCGTCGGGGTCGGAACACCCGGCAGGGAAGTCGATCATGCCGTGCCGCCACCGATCGTCCGTCGCCTCCCGCCAGAGGCAGGCCGTCACAACGGGAACGTCGTCCTGGTCGGTGAACGCCGGCTCCTCGACGAAGGGCTTGAAGACCTCCGGAACCTCGTCGATCACTCCCGGCCAGGGCTCGCCATCGTTGCCGTACGGGCTCATCGGTGCTTCGTGGGCGAAGCCGCGGACATAGGCCCCGGCAGCCGAGAACACGATGGAGTACTCGTCCCCCGACCCGTTGCGCATCGACGCCATCTCCTCGCCGTCGGCCCAGCCGGCGTTGAAGGAGTAGTACCGGCCTTCCCAGTCCGGGCTCAAGATCGCATCGAGCATCGCCAGTGAGCGGCACAGGTTCCGCAGGTCGGCGATGGGAGGGAGCCGACGAGCCACGTCGTGGACAGTCATGTGCCCATCCAACCGGATGCCCCTGACACCCGGAATCTCCCCAAGGCTGTCACGCTCAGTAGCGGTGCCGGAGTCAGGTGGGTCAACTCGCGACGGTTGAATACGCGGGCCCACCAGAATCAAGCCCCGACAAGACGCCCGCCGGCCACGTCGCGCAGCCGAGTCCGTATGGACACGGACATCCGAGAAGTCCGCGCCGAACCGGCCTTCCCTCTCGGTGCCGGTGTCATGGTCGAGCGGACGCCCCGGGGCACGCAGGACGCTGAGGACTTCACCCTAGGGGCGGGCCCGACCGGTTGGCAAGGCAAGCCTTACTGGACGGCGGGCCTGCTACGGTTCCGGACATGTTCCTCCCCCGTGCGTAGCGGACCCGCCACGACCGTGCCCCCCTCACCGGGCACGGCGCTCCGGTGTCCCCGCACGCCTCCGGGCACGGCCCCGCCCTGCCCGCCTTCGCCGAGGAACGTCTCCCTTGTCTTCGCCCACCCCCTCCCACTTCTCTTCGCCGACCCCCTCCTACGCCGCCGTCCTGCGCGCCCCGCACGCCGCCCGCACCTTCGGCGCCGCCCTGCTGGGCCGGCTCTCGTACGGGATGGTCCCGCTCGCCATGATGCTGGCCGTCCGGGACGCCACCGGCTCCTACCCGGTGGCCGGCACCGTGCTGGCCCTGTTCGGGCTGACCAGCGTCTTTCTCTCCCCGGCCCGTGCCGCCCTGGTCGACCGGTACGGCCCCCGGCGCGCGCTGCCGCCGATGGCCGCGCTGTACGCCGGGCTGCTGACCCTGGTGGCCTGCGCCACCTGGCGGCCGGGCGCACCGCCGGTCCTGACAGGTGCTCTGGTGGTCGCCGCCGGTTCCTGCACCCCGCCGCTCGGGCCGGTGATGCGGACGCTCTGGCGCCGACTGCTGCCGGACCAGGAGCTGCTCCGACGGGCGTACAGCCTGGACACCGTCGCCGAGGAACTGCTGTTCGTCAGCGGCCCGCTGCTGGTGGGGCTGCTGCTCGCGCTCGCCGGTCCGACGGCCGGGGTGGCCGCGGGGGCCGCGCTCGTACTGGCGGGCACCCTGGCACTGGCCTCCTCCCCCGCCGCGCGGGAGGCGGACCGGACCGGGCCGGCCGCACCCGGCGCGCGCCCGGACGGCGGGGGAGAGCTGCACCGGGCGGTGCTCGCCTCGGCCGCGACCGGGCTGGCGCTCGGAGCGCTCGACCTGATGGTGGTGGCCTTCGCCGAGGAGCGCGGGCGGGCCGGGGCGGTCGCCTGGATCCTGGCGGCGCTCTCGGCCGGCAGTGCCGTCGGAGGCCTGGCCTACGGCGCCGTCGGCTGGTCCGCCCCGAACCGGGCCCGGCTGCCGCTGCTGGTCGCCGGGCTGGGCCTGGCGCTGGCGGGCGCGGGGCTGGCGCCGAACCTCCCCGTGCTGACCGCGGCCGTCGCACTGGCCGGGCTGTTCGTCTCCCCCGTCGTCACCACCGCCTACCTGATCGCCGACGAGACGGCCGCACCACAGGCCCGCACCCGGGCCGGCGCCTGGGTGAACACCGCCTTCAACGCGGGCTCGGCGGGCGGCACCGCGACCCTCGGCCTGCTGGTCGGCCGGCTGCCGCTGCCGCTCTGCTTCGCCCTGGCGGCCGCCCCCGCGCTGCTCTCCGCCGCGTCAGCCGCCCACCGACTGCGCGACTTTGGTGGCGACAGGTCTCACCGAAAGTCGGATACCGGGGCTGACCTGCGTCTCTAGGCTCAGGGGCATGAAAAATCTGCTCGGCTTCGTGAGCTTCGCCCTCATCGTCGGAGGGATCAGCGGCCTGCTCTCCGACCACCTCGGGGGCTTCCGCCTCTTCGGCTTCGTCCAGTACCTGGTCCCGGGCGGCCACGAGACCGCCGGGTACACCGGGTTGGTGCTGCTGGGCACCGCCCTGGCCGTCGTCACCGGGCGGATCGGCCGCGGACGGTAGTCGCACATCCGCGACAGAGCGGCCTCGATGCGGTGGGCGCCCGGGGTCGGCCGGGCCGGGATCACTGCTCGTAGGCCCATGCCCGGCCGGTCTGCCGGTACTGCTCGACGGGGATGGGCTCGATGCCGGTCCGCATGCGGGTGGTGTAGAGCAGGCCGTCGAGGTGGTCGATCTCGTGGTGGACCAAGCGGCCGAGTCCGCGTTCGTACGTGGTGGTGATCAGCCGGCCGTCCAGCGTGGTGGTCTCCACGATGATCCGCAGCGGTCGGGGGACCATGCCGCGGACGTCGAAGAAGGACAGGCAGCCTTCGTACTGCTCGTCCGTCTCGTCGGAGCGGTCGGTGATCGTCGGGTTGAGCAGGACGATCGGCGGGGCGCCCGGGTCGGCCGGCCGGACGATGGCGGCGGCTCGGCCGATGCCGATCTGGGGTGCCGCGATGCCCATGCCCTTGGCGAAGGGGTGGACCTGGCCGATGCGCTGCATCGCGGTGAACAGCTTCTCGACGACCTGCTCGGCGGCCTCGCGCTCGGCGGGCAGGTCGAAGGGACGGGCGGGCTCGGCAAGGATGGGCGCGCCCTCCTGGACGACGCCGAGGTCACGCATCTGCTCGCTGGGCCGCACCTGGATCACCTGAACTCCCTTTGGGTTGTTTCGCGTTCGGGTCGGGCCCGGGACCGTCACACGAGCAGCGCCCCGAGCTCCGGAAGCCGGCCGAACAGGTCGGGGAGGCCGCGCACGCCGTTGCGCACGGACTCGTGCGACAGCGCGAGGCCGGGGCCGGTGCTCGCCTCCACACCGGCGAGGCACCGGAGGATGTTCCACCTCGTGTGCCCCAGCCAGCCGCCGATCATGAACACGAACCAGCTCGGACCTGACGGCGGCAGCGCTCCGCCCCCCGCGACATAGCCCCGACAACGGCTATGCCTTCGAGCTGGCGAGACCGCTCTTCCTGGCCGTCGGTGATCGAATCGGCTTCGAGGACGGGAAGCCGGTCGTCGTGCGGGTGAGCGGAGAGCGGCTGGTTCCCGCCGGAGGCTGGTCCACCCGCTGCGGCATCAGGGCCAGCCGACGCAGCTGATCGTGCTGCCAACACCCCTCTTCGGGACGCCTGTTGAGACCGCCACCGGTTTGATCGTTCGCCGGACAGCAGTACGGCCTCGGCGTGATCTTGTGCGTTGTGAAGCGCCCATGATCGGCTCGGCTCCCCCGCCCCGGTCGGGCCGGCGGCGGGCGGTGGGCGGCGGGGCTCAGCGGCCGTTCTCGTCGATCCGGGCGATGCGGTCGAGGACGGCGCCGGCGCCGTCCTCGGCTGCCATCAGCCCGGCGACGGCGGCCGCACGGCGGCGGACCGGCTCGGCCAGCGCGGCCGTGATGGCGGCGGCGAGGCGTTCGGCGGTGAGGTCCGCGAACGGCACGGGCTGCGGGGCGACTCCCAGCCGGTGCAGCCGTGCCGCCCACAACGGCTGGTCGACCATGACGGGCACCGGTACGGCGGGGACCCCGGCGCGCAGCGCGGCGCCGGTGGTGCCGGCTCCGGCGTGGTGGACGGCGGCGGCGGTTTGGGGGAAGAGCCAGTCGTGGGGGAGGTCTCCGATGGAGAGGATGCCGTCGCCCGCCGCCTCCAGTCCGGCCCAGCCCGCCTGGACGACTGCGCGCACGCCGGCTTGCCGCACGGCCGCCGTCACCAGTTCGCCGAGCCGGTCGCCCTCGCCCGGTGCCATGCTGCCGAAGCCGATGAACACCGGGGCCGGACCGGCCTGGAGGAAGTCGACCAGTTCGGCCGGGGGCTGCCAGTCCAACGGCCGGGCGGGCCACCAGAAGCCCGCCACGTCGACCGGGGCCGGCCAGTCCGCCGGGCGCGGCAGCAGCAGGGGGCTGTAGCCGTGGACGACCGGTCGGGTGTGCCCGAGCGGCGGCAGTGGTGTCGTGCCGGGCAGGCCGAGGCGCTCGCGCATCCGGGTCACGGCGCCCGAGAACAGGCGGTCCGCGCTCCGGAGCCGTTCCTGGCCGGCGGCGAGGTTGCCCTCCGGTCCCAGGTCCTCGCTCCCGGCGGGGCCGGGCAGCGGGAACTCCCTGGTGGCGAAGGCGGGCGTGAGGTAGGTGCCGAGGACGGGCACGCCGTGGGCCTCCCCGGCCGTGCGGCTGAGCGGCGACGGGGCGAAGGCGGTGAGCAGCAGGTCGGCTCCGCCCGCCACGGCGTCCGCCACGCCGTCGGCGAGTCCGTCCACGAACGCGGTCATCAGCGCGCGGGTCTCCTCCGGGGAGGTTGCGCGGGCCCTGGCGCGGATGAGTTCCTCGGGGTCCCCCGGCAGCGGCCGGTGCTCCAGGCCGCAGGACTCGATCAGTGTCGTGAAGGTCGGATGGGCGGCCACGGCGACCCGGTGCCCGGCGTCCATCAGGCGTAGGCCCAGGCCCGTGAACGGCGCGACGTCCCCGCGGGAGCCGGTGGTGACGATCAGGATGCGCATGGAGGTGATTCTCCACGACGGGCCCGTGCGAGTCGCCGGGAACCTGGGGCTGTGCGGACCGCTGCTCGCCGGGCGCGCCGCTCTCACCGCCACCGACTGCGCGGAGGGGGCCAACCTTCGGTGAAGTTTGGCCGATAATGAATCGACCCCGCCTCTTGCCTCAACCTGCGCTCCCAGGTGCATAGTTAAAGACCGACTCAAGGCGCGCACCTGTGGAAACGCCTTCCCATTGCGTCGACTCCGGAAAGCGGGCGCACGCGAAAGAGGTTGTTTCCAGCATGGAATTCGCAGGTTGACAGCGTTGGGAAAAGCCGTCATCGCGACAGCGGTGACGGTCTTCACGATCTTGGCGACGACGGGTACGGCCGGTGCCGTCACCGGACCAGACCCGAACAGTGCCCGACCCGACTTCTCGGCCCAGGCGAGGAGCGTCGGGCTGAACACTTCTCAGGCTGCGGCACTTCAGGACACGGTCAACGGCTATCTGGCCACAATGGGCGGGACCCAGACAGCCATCAACAGGATCGACCTGAGCGCGGGCGGGAGACTGCTCATTCCGTTGCCCGGGGAGCAGCGGGCTCGTGATCTCTCCGCGCCGGACGGTCCCGAAGAGTTCTGCCCGTACACCTATGTATGTGCTTTCAGCCTGCCGAACTTCTGGGGCACGTCCCTGCAGTTCTTCACCTGCAATCAGCTGAATCGCATCACCTGGACCGGAACCGGATCGTGGATCAACAATCAGCGGGCCGCATTGCACGCCAAGTTCTACGACCGCAACGGAAATCTCGGCTGGACTTCACCCGGTGGCTTGAGCTGGGACGTTGAAGCCTCCTGGGACTGGGTCTGGTGGCTCAGCCCCTGCTGAGCCGGATCGCGCGCCGGTGTGGGCGCCGGTACGGGCGCCCGCCGGCGCCGTGCCGGGCCGGTGGACGGGCGCTGCCGGGCAGCCGTGGGGGCGGCCTCCGACAGGGTCGGTG
>NZ_JBHXEM010000219.1:0-8656 GCF_042724755.1 Kitasatospora sp. NPDC127067
ACCCGCATCTGGGCCGAGGTCCTCCGCGTCGACCGCGTCGGCGTCCACGACAACTTCTTCGAACTCGGCGGCGACTCCATCCTCACCATCCAGGTCATCTCCCGCGCCAAGCGCTACGGCCTGCACCTCACCCCACGCATGATCTTCCAGCACCAGACCGTCGCCGAGATCGCCCGGCACGCCGAGGAGGGCGCCGTGGTCTGGGCCGAACAGGGGCCCGTGCAGGGAGAGGCGGCGCTGACCCCCATCCAGCACTGGTTCTTCGGCCTGGAGATGTCGAACAGGGCGCAGTTCAACCAGTCCCAGCTCCTGGAGACCGAGGGGCTCGACCTCGCAACCCTGGACGCGGCCCTGGCGCTGCTCGTGGAGCACCACGACGCGCTGCGGCTCAGGTTCGAGCACGGTTCCGACGGCTGGCGCCAGACCCACAGCCCCGACGAGCCGGCGCCGTGCACGGCGCACCACGACCTGTCCGGGCTGCCCGACGACAACATGTGGGCCCGGATGCGGGCCGCTGCCGACGAGGTGCAGCAGGGCATGGACCTCGCGTCGGGCCCGCTGCTGCGCGCGGCACTGTTCGACCTCGGCGCCGGGCGGGGCCAGCGGCTCCTGCTCGCCGTCCACCACCTTGCCGTCGACGGCGTCTCCTGGCGGATCCTGCTCCAGGACCTGGCCGACACCTACCAGTCCCTCGCGGTGGGAGAGCGCCCCGTACTGCCCCTGAAGACCACCTCGTACCAGGCGTGGTCCGCCCGGCTTCAGCACTACGCGACCACGCCCGCGGCGACCGACGAACTCGACTACTGGACCCGGCCGCACACCTCCGGGCCGATCCCGCGGGACCTGCCCGGCGACAACTCCACCGCGTCGTACGACGCGGTGACGGTCACCCTGGGCGGTGAGGAGACCGCGGCGCTGCTGCGCGACGTTCCCCGCACCTTCAACGTCCGGATCAACGACGTGCTGCTGACCGCCGTCGCGCAGGCCGTCACGGCGTGGACCGGCGGGTCGAGCACGCTCCTCGCACTGGAGGGGCACGGCCGGGAGGACCTGTTCGAGGACGTGGACCTGTCCCGCACCGTGGGCTGGTTCACCAGCATCTTCCCGGTCGAACTGCGTCTCGCAGCCGGCCGCGGCCCGGCGGAGTGCCTGGTGGACGTCGGCGCTCAGCTGGCAGCGGTGCCCCACAACGGCGTCGGGTACGGAATTCTGCGCCACCTGGGAACGGACGAGACGCGGCACAGCCTGCGCGACGCGGCCCGGCCCGAGATCAGCTTCAACTACCTCGGGCAGTTCGACGGCGACGTCCCGGGCCTCGGCCGGCCGGCCGACGCCGGGGAGCCTCACGGCGGGTCCGTGGACCCGGACGGACAACGCGCCCATGTGATCGACATCGCCGCGAGTGTCCAGGGCGACCGCATGTCGCTGAGCGTCTCGTACAGCAGGAACATCCACGAGAGGCAGACGGCCGAGAAGCTCGTCGAAGGCGTGACCGCTGCCCTGAGGTCGCTGGTGCGGGCCCAGCAGGAGCGCGCGGCCGCCGGGGACACCCGGGACACCGAGCCCCCGACGTACGACCTGAGTCCCATGCAGACCGGCATGCTCTTCCAGTCCTTGGCCCACACGGCCGAGGCGGCGGAAGTCCGGCCCTACGTCGTTCAGTTCGTGGACGAGTTCACCGGGCCGCTCGACGTCGCACGCTTCCGCAGCGGCTGGCAGCAGGTCGTGGACCGGCACGCCATCCTGCGCAGCTCCTTCGCCGTCGACGGCGAGAGCGGCGCCCGCCAGACGGTCCACGCCCGCGCCGGGATCGGCTTCGACGAGGTCGACTGGCGTGACGCCGGCGCCGACGCGCAGCGCGAGCGCCTGGAGCGGCTCCTCGCCGAGGACCGGCGCCGCGGCTTCGACCTGGAGCGGCCGCCGCTGATGCGCTTCACCCTGGTGCAGACCGGTGCCGACCGGACGATCGTGATCTGGTCGTTCCACCACCTGCTGCTCGACGGGTGGAGCGCCCAGCTGGTCCAGCAGGAGTTCTACACGCGCTACCGCGCGGCTCTGTCGGGAACCGCCCCCACGCTGCCCGAGCCCGTGCCGTACGCGCGCTACATCGAGTGGATCGCGGAGCGCTCGCAGTCCGAGGCCGAGGCGTTCTGGCGTCGCGCCCTGGACGGCCTCACCGGACCCAGCCCGCTCGGTGTCGACCGTGAGACCGGCGAAACCGGCTTCGGCGACACGGAGTTCGCGGTCGACAGCGAACTCTCGGCCCGCGTGGGCGAGTTCGCCAAGGCCCACCGGATCACCGTCAACACGATCATCCAGGGTGTGTGGACCCTGCTCCTGTCCCGCTACAGCGGCAGCGAGGACGTCCTCTACGGCTCCACGGTCTCCGGGCGCCCGGCCGACCTGCCGGACGTCGAGTCGATGGTCGGCCTCTTCATCAACACCCTTCCCGTCCGCGCCTCCGTCCCCCGTGACGCGCGGCTCGTCGACTGGCTCCGCACCCTGCAGGACGGGCACGTCGAGCTCCGCCAGTACGAGTACAGCTCGCTCGCCGACATCCAGCGGTGGAGCGGGATACCCGGCTCCCTGTTCCGCTCGATCCTCATCTTCGAGAACTACCCGGAGCTGCTGAGCGGCGACGACCTCCCGCAGGGGCTCAGCAGGCGCCGCCTCCAGTACGTCGAGCGCACCGGCTACCCCCTGGTCCTCGGAGCCGCCTACTCGGACAGCCGTCTCTACCTCCACCTCGTCCACGACCGCAGCATGATCGACGACGCCGCCGCGAAGCGCATGGCGGGACACCTGGAGCAGTTGCTCGCCACCATCCTCACCAGTGCCCCGGAGAGCACCCTCGGCGCCGTCGACCTGCTCACCGAGGCGGACCGGTCGCAACTCGCCCGGTGGGACGGCCCGGACCTCCCCCATGCCGACCACGTCCCGGTTCACGCACTCATCGAGACCCAGGCGCGGGAGAGGCCCGACGCGATCGCCGTGGAGTTCGGCGACGACACCCTCACCTACCGCGAGCTCAACGAGAGGGCGAACCAACTGGCCCACCACCTGCGGACCTTGGGGATCGGGCCGGAGACGATGGTCGGTCTGTGCCTGGAGCGCGGGCTCGACATGATCGTCACGGTGCTCGGCATCCTGAAGTCCGGCGGTGCCTATGTGCCGCTGGACACGCAGTACCCGGCCGAGCGCCTCGCCTTCATGATCGAGGACACGGCCCTGCCGGTGGTCGTCACCCAGCAGCACCTGGTCGGGCGGCTGCCCGGCTCGGTGGGCACCCTCTGCCTGGACCGCGGAGCCGACGCGGCGATGCTCGACGCCGCCCCGGTGGACGATCCCGCACCGCTCGCGGGCCCGGACGACCTCGCGTACGTGATCTACACGTCCGGCTCCACCGGCCGGCCCAAGGGGGTCATGATCGAGCACCGGTCGATGAGCGACCGGGTCCAGGAGATGCGCCGCCAGTACGGGCTCACCCCGGACGACGCCTACCTGCAGTTCTCCTCGGTGACCTTCGACGGATCCGTCGGGGAGATCTTCCCGACGCTGATCGCCGGTGCCCGCCTCGTTCCCAGGGGCGACGACTGGACCCCCGTGGAGGTGCTGGAGACCATCCGGACGAAGGACATCACCGTCTGCCAGCTGCCGCCCTTCGTATGGAACGAGCTGATCTCGCACCTGGCGGAGGGAACCCGGCCCGGGCCACGCCTTCGGCTGATGAGCATGGGCGGCGAGCGGGTCCACGCGAGCTCCGTGGAACGCTGGTTCCGGCGCACCTCCGTACCGCTGTTCAACATCTACGGGCCGACGGAGACCACGGTCAACATGACCACGTGCCTGCTCACCGGGCCCGTGTCCGTCGTCCCGATCGGCGCACCGGTGGCGAACACCGACGTCCTGGTGGTCGACGGCACGGGCCGCCCGGCCCCGATCGGCGCTCCGGGCGAGCTCTGGATCGGCGGCAAGGGCGTCGCCCGCGGGTACCTCAACCGGCCCGAGCTGACCGCCGAACGCTTCGTCCGCGACCCCCGCCCCGGGGGTACTGCGGGGCGGATGTACCGGACCGGAGACCTGGTGCGCTGGATGCCCGACGGGCAGCTCGACTTCCTCGGCCGCATCGACGACCAGGTCAAACTCCGCGGCTTCCGAATCGAGTTGGGGGAGATCGAGTCGACGCTCAGCGCCCACCCCCGGCTCACCGCCGGCGTGGTGCTGCTGCGCGAGGACGAGCCGGGCGCGCGGCGCCTCGTGGCCTACTGCCTGGCCGCGGACGGCGACCGCCCCGCGGTGTCCGACCTGCGGGAGTGGTGCGCGCGCCGGCTGCCCGACTTCATGATCCCCTCTGTGTTCACCTTCCTGGACGTGCTGCCCGTCATGGCCAACGGCAAGGGGGTGGACCGGAAGCAGCTCCCCACTCCTGAGGCGGACCGGGAAGAGGCCGGCACTCGGTACGTGGCGCCCTCGACGCCGACCGAGGCGTTCCTGGCCGACATCTGGTGCGAGGTCCTGAAGGTCGACCGGGTCAGCGCGGACGCCAATTTCTTCGAACTGGGCGGCGACTCCTTCCTCGGCATGAAGGTCATCGCCAAGGCGCGGAGCCGCGGTGTGCGGATCACACCGAGGCTGCTCTTCCAGAACCCGACGATCACGGACCTGTCCGCACGCGCGACGACCACGCGTGCGACGACCACGCGGGCTGCGGCCGTCGGCACCCCCGCGCCGGACGGCGGCGCCCGGGTGTCCACCGTGACGCTGAACCGCAGCACGTCGCCGCGGACGCTGTTCGCCTTCCACGAGGGCGGCGGCAACGTCAGCGGATACGTCCACCTCGCCGAGGCGCTGGCCCCGACCGTCCGGGTGATAGGCATCGAGGCCCGCAGCGTGGCCTTCGACCTGCCGCCGGAGTCAGACGTGGCGGCGATGGCCCGTGGCTACTGGGAGACGATCCGGGCTCTGCAGCCCGAGGGGCCCTACCTGCTGGCCGGATACTCCTTCGGCGGCGCCCTGGCCATCGAGGTCACCCGGCTGATCGAGGAGTCCGGCGGCGAAGTCGCCCTGCTCGTGGCCCTCGACGCCTGCCTGCCGGTCAGCAGCGCCATGGACCTGGTCGCGCGCGACCATGCCGCCACCGCGGATCTGCTCGGCCGGCTGACCGACGCGGCGCCGGGCGACCCGGCCCGGTCCGAGGCCGTCGCCGAGCTGATGCTGGAGCTCAACCTTCCCGCGGACATGCTCGCGCTGCGCCGCGGCGAACTCCTCGCCCACCTCAGGACGATGGAGGCCCACACCCGGGCGCTCCTCCACTACCGGCCCCCGGCGGTCTCCTGCCCGGTGCTGCTCTACCAGGCGGAGAGTTCCCCCTGGTCGCTGTCCATCGCCGACAGCTGGTCACCCTTCGTGGCCGAACTCGATGCGCGGCCCACGCCGGGGGACCATCTGACCTTCCTGCGCGCGGCTCATGCGGGCGTGCTGGCCGGCGAAATCTCCAAGGCGATCGAGCAGTGCACCGCGAGCGGCGTCGAGTAGCGGCTCGTTTCACAGTTCTCTCCGTACGGACAGGAGTTCATTCATGCCGTCCCACCCGCCGTCCTCGGGCGATGTACGCGCGCTCTACGAGGAGTTCCCCTACCCGCTGCCGAATTCCGACACCGAGCCCATCTACGACGTCGCGATGGGTCTCGACCTGGTCCTTCCGTCCCTGGACGGTTGCCAGGTGCTGGACGCCGGATGCGGCACCGGGCACCGTCTGATCGGTCTCGCCCTGCAGTATCCGGACACCGAATTCCTCGGCGTCGACTTCAGTGAGCATTCACTGTCGGTGGCCCGGGGGTTGGCAAGGAATCACGACTGTGACAACGTTGACTTCCGGCATGCCGAGATCGGCGGCCGGCACTTGGGGCGCCATTTCGACCTCATCACCAGCACCGGGGTCATTCACCACCTGGCGGACCCCGCGGGTGGTGTGAATTGGCTGCAGCACCACCTCAAAGACGATGGAATAGCCTACACTTGGTACTATCATCCGTACGGTGAGTTCGACCGCCTGCTGAACCGCCGGCTCGTCCACGTGCTGATGGAAAACTCCTCCGCGGACATCTCGAAGACGGTTCTCGCGGACCTGGGGCTCGCCCTTTCGGTCGAACAGTACGGCACGCGCACGTCCTTCGCGGAGGTCTCGGCGGCCACCCAACTCGCCGCCGACGCCGACGCCTACCTCCATCCGATCGTCAACGCGTACCGCTTCCAGGAAGCCGCGGACTTCTTCCGCGACGGCACGGACTGGACCGTCGTGCACGGAATCAACTGGGACGGCGGCTCCGGCCTCATCGACTCGGAGCACTGGGCCGAGGGAGAGTTCGGCACCCTCGCGAGCAGTGACCTGTTCGCGAGTACCCGGCTGCAGGAGATCTTCGCGGGCATGAGCCCCGAGGATCGGCTCCACTGCGTCGAACTCAAGCTGCGTCCGACCGGTTTCACCCTGCTGTCCGGGAACGAGGCCGGCCTCGCCCGCTGCACGGAGCAGACCCGAGCCAACGTTCGCAACGCCAACTTGCTTCGCACTCATGTCAGTTAGGAACAAGCGACCATGATCACAGCTGGCCTCAAGCTCACGCACAGCGGCGGACTGGCCCTCCTTGAGGACGACAGGCTCGTCTTCAACATCGAGGTGCAGAAGCTGGCGAACAACGCCCGCTACAGCCCCGTCGCCGATCTCCGGCTGATTCCCGAGATTCTCGCCGAACACGGCTTCAAGGTGTCCGACGTCGACAACTGGGCCCTCGACGGCTGGGACGGCGCGGACTTCGGCCGGCTCTCCGTTCTCGACCACGGCACACCGCTCGAACTCAAGGTCGCGCCCTACCGCGAGAACGACACCATCAACAGCCTGGTCCGCCCCGGAGTCACCGGCGAACTCCCCATCGGTGGCCACATGGTGAAGTACAACAGCTACGTCCACATGTCGAGCCACTTCGCCGCGGCCTACTGTCCGAGCCCCTTCGCCGCCCGCGGGGAGGACTCCTTCGTCCTGGTGTGGGACGGGGGCTGTTTCCCGCGGCTCTACTTCGTTGACGCGTCGAGCGGCACCGTCGAGAACGGCGGCGAGGTCTTCCCGCTGATCGGCCACTCGTACGCCATGGCCGCACAGTACTTCGGGCCGTGGGCCCGCCGGGCGGGCGACCGTTCGCGGGTCGTCGACGACCTCTCCGTCGCCGGGAAGCTGATGGCGTACATCGCCCTCGGCCGGCCGAAGGACGCCGTGCAGGAGGCCCTGCGCGACGCCTTCCACCGGAACTTCGAGGCGCCGACCGGGTCCGTCGCCGAGTACCGCCGCGCCGTGATCGGCTGCGGCAGCAACGGCGAGCCCTCGCACCGCTACACGCACGCCTACCTCGGCGACGCCGCCGAGCACATCGCCGCACTCGGCGTCCCGGACGAGGACGTCCTCGCCAGCATGCACCAGTTCATGGAGGACCTCCTCGTCGAGCGGATCGTCGAGAAGATCACGCGCTGGAAGGGCGAAGGCCCCTGGAACCTCGCCTTCGCCGGCGGGTGCGCGCTCAACATCAAGTGGAACAGCGCCCTGCGCGCCCACCCGCTCTTCAGCGACGTCTGGGTGCCGCCGTTCCCCGACGACTCCGGCTCCGCCATCGGCACGGCGTGCGCCGAGTACGCGCACGGCAAGGGCGTCTCGGCCGTCCAGTGGCACCAGCGCCTGGGGCCGGACCTGGTCACCACGCCCCGCACCCCGGCCGGCTGGACGGAGCGGGCCTGCACTCCCGCGGAGGTCGCCAGGATCCTGCACGAGAGCGGCAAGCCCCTGGTGTTCCTGCGCGGCCGCGCGGAACTGGGCCCCCGCGCGCTCGGTGCGCGCAGCATCCTCGCGCCGGCCAACGACCCGGCGATGAAGGACCTGCTCAACGAGCTCAAGAACCGCGAGCACTACCGGCCGGTGGCTCCCATCTGCCTCACGGAGCACGCCCCCGAGATCTTCGACCCGGGCACCCCGGACCCGTACATGCTCTTCGACCACGACGTGCGCCCCGACTGGTTGGACCGCGTACCCGCCATCACCCACCTCGACGGCACCGCGCGCCTGCAGACCGTCAGCGACCAGGACGACCCGGTGCTCGCCGAGATCCTGCGCGCGTACCACGAGTTGAGCGGCATCCCGGTGCTGTGCAACACCAGCGCCAACCTCAACGGCCACGGCTTCTTCCCGGACGCGGCGTCCGCGATGGCATGGGGCCGCACCGAGCACGTCTGGGCCGACGGGGTGCTCTACAGCAGGGCCTGACGGGGAGCTCCCGACGGGAGCTCGACCCTCCCGCGCGGTGACCGGGCGCGAGCCCCGGGACCCCCGCCCCCCCCCCCCGCGCGGCGGGGGGTTCGGCCCCCGGGGCCGTTCCGGGTTCGCTCCGGGTCGGACCCCGCCCCCGGGCCGAGGACCGGCGGCGGAAGCCGTGACAGGGTGTCAGAAGTCGGGGCCTGCGCTCCGGTTGACGACTCTGCCACGACCCAGACCAGGGAGGCCGGCATGACCGCCGCCCCGACCGTTCCGTCCACCGCCCGGACCGCGCCGACCACCGGGCGCCGCCGGCCGATCCTCCGCACCGCCGTCGCGGCCGCCGTCGGCGCGGGCCTGCTG
>NZ_JBHXEM010000220.1:0-8552 GCF_042724755.1 Kitasatospora sp. NPDC127067
CCCCCCCCCCGGGGCCCCCCCCCCCGGGGGGGCCCCCGGGGCGGCGGCGCGGGGGGGGGGGGCGCCCACCCGGCCCCCCACCGCCGCGCCGGCCGCCACGCCCTCTCGACGCGGACCGCCGCGGGCGAGCATCCTCGTGTCCCGGTGCGCGGCGTGCGGCCGCGCACCGTCCCCGCGTCGAGTGGAGGAACCCCCGTGGACCCCGTGGAGCGTCTCGTACTGGACCCGACCGGCCGCGCCCGCGATGCCGAGAGCGCCGAGCTGTGCGCGCGCGGAGCGGCCACGCCCGTCGACATCCTGGGCGTGCGGGCCTGGTCGGTGTCCGACCCGGTGCTGCTGGAGGAGCTGACCAAGGACCCGCGCGTCTCCAAGGACGGCGCGCAGCACTGGCCGGACTTCGCCGAGGTGGTGCGGACCTGGCCGCTGGCGATCTGGGTGAGCGCGCACAACATGTTCAACGCGCACGGCGCCGACCACCGGCGGCTGCGCCGGCTGGTGGGCGGCGCCTTCACCGCCCGCCAGGTCGCCACCATGACCGCCCGCGTCGAGGAGCTGACCGACGCCCTGCTGGACGGCCTGGCCGCCTGCGCCCCCGGCGAGGCGGTGGACCTGCGCGAGCGCCTGGCCTACCCGCTGCCGATCCAGGTCATCTCCCGGCTGCTGGGCCTGCCCGACGACATCACGGACACCTTCCGGAGCATGGTCGACAAGGTCTTCTCCACCACCCTGTCCGCCGAGGAGTCGGCGGCCACCGTGACCGCGTTCCTGGCCCTGCTGGAGGAGCTGATCGCCGCCAAGCGCCGCGAACCGGGCGAGGACCTGACCTCGGCGCTGATCGCCGCCCGCGACCACGAGAGCGACGGCGACTCCCGCGCGCTGAGCGAGGAGGAACTGCGCGACACCGTGCTGCTGATCGTCTCGGCCGGCTACGAGACCACCGTCAACCTGATCGACAACGGCATCACCGACCTGCTCACCCACCCCGAGCAGCTCGCCCTGGTGCGCGCGGGCAGAGCCGGCTGGGACGACGTCGTCGAGGAGGCGCTGCGCCGCAACGCGCCGGTCGCGCACCTGCCGATGCGCTACGCGGTGGAGGACATCGAGCTGCCCGGCGGGGTGACGGTGCGCCGGGGCGAGGCGATCCTCGCCGCCTACGCGGCCGCCGGGCGCCACCCGGCGCGCTACGGCGACAGCGGCGCCGACTTCGACGTCACCCGGCCGGTCAAGGACCACCTCGCCTTCGGGCACGGCGTGCACTTCTGCCTCGGCGCGCCGCTGGCCCGCCTGGAGGGGCGCACCGCGCTGAGCCGGCTGTTCGAGCGCTTCCCCGACCTCGCCCTCGCCCCGGACGCGCGGCTGGAGCCGGTCGACTCGCTGATCTCCAACGGGCACCGGGCGCTGCCGGTGCTGCTCGGCCCGCAGGCGCCGAAGGCGTCCTGACGCTCCGGCGCCCCCGTCGGCCGCCCCGGCGCCCCCGCCCGTACCGGCCCGCCACGCCCGCCGGCCCTCCCCGGCGCCCGCGCCCCGCGCCCGTTGCCCTCCTTTGCGTGCTCGCCCGGGTGGCGCAGCGGGGCGGGCCGGTACGGGCGGGTCGTGTTAGCAATGGCCGGAGGGGGCGGGGGTGTCCACGCGGACGCACGCGAAGCACTGGAGACCGGAGACCGTCGTGTCGCACCACCTCAGCGGACCGAACCTGCGCTCACCGGAGGGTGACGCGCGCCTGGATCTGACCGACCTGTTCGCCTTCGCCTCGCCGGAGCCGGGCCGGACGGTGCTGATCATGAACGTGAACCCGGTCGCGCCCAGTGGCGGGCAGGCCTTCCATCCGGAGGCGGTGTACCGGATCGACATCGACACCGACGGCGACCAGCGGGCCGACATCGCGTACAGCTTCACCTTCTCCGAGCCGGTGGGCGGGGCGCAGAGCATGACGGTGCGGCGAACCACCGGCGAGGGGGCGCGCGGGCACGAGGCGAGCGGTGAGGTGCTGGTGTCGCGGGCGCCGGTGAGTTTCACGGGCACCCCGGCGGTGGTGGAGGCGGGGTCGTACCGGGTGAGTGCGGGGCTGCGCAGCGACCCGTTCTTCGCGGACCTGGACGGGATCGTGAAGGACTTCCAGTGGACGGGGGTGGACTGGGGCGCGGACAAGAACGTCTTCGGGATCGTGCTGGAGGCGCCGGACGCGGCGTTCGGCGAGGCGCCGGAGATCGGGGTGTGGGCGCGGGTGAGCGTGCGCAAGGACGGTCGGCTGGTGTCGGTGGACCGGGGTGCGCATCCGTCGCTGACGGCGTACTTCAACGAGGAGGACGTGAAGGACGCGTACAACGCCGGGGAGCCGGTGGACGACTGGGTGACCTACCGTGATCCGTGGACGGCGAAGCTGCAGCACTTCGGCGGGTACACCACGGACGCGGCGCACGCGCAGCTGCGGATCGTGCTGCCGGACGTCCTGCGCTACGACCGGGCCCGCCCGGCCGTCTACCCGAACGGGCGCTCGCTGACCGACGACGTGACCTCGGCGCGGCTGACGATGCTCACCGACGGCACGGTGTCCGGTGACCACATCGGGCCGCACACCGATCTGCTGCCGGCCTTCCCGTACCTGGGCCACCCGCACTGACCTCGGGGGCCCGCCCTGTGGAGGGTTCCGTTCCGTGGAGGGTTCCGGCTCGTGGGGCAAGCAGGCGCGCCCCTGTCAAATGTCAGGGACCGCTGCGGGCGCCGGATTCCTAGGCTGACGGGCACCGGACGGACGGGTCGTCCGTCCTCGTACCAGCCAAGGGAGAACCACTCATGCGCAGGATCACCCACGCCGTCGCGGCCCTGGCCATGGCCGCCGCCGCGCTGACCACGACGGGGGCCGGCAGTGCCGGCGCCGCGGCCGGCGACTGGGCGGGCTGCCCGTCCGGGGCGGTCTGCATCTACCCGCAGGACCAGGACCCGGCGGTCAGCCCCAGTGCCGTCCACTGGAGCTACGGCGCGCACAACCTGAGCGGCCAGTACGGCAACCACTGGGTGCTCAACAACCAGACCGGCGGCGCGCACGCCCACCTGTGCCGCGCCTCGGGCGGCGGTGACTGCGTCTACGACATCGCGGCGCAGCGCGGCGTGTACTACGACCTGGGTCCGATCAACTCGATCACGCTCGACCGTCCCTGACGTTCCATCAGGCCAGAGCCGGGAGTGCCCGCCGTCCGAGGGGAGCGGCGGGCATTCCGCTTTCCCGCGCCGCGGGCGCGCCGCCCGTCCGAGGCGTGTTCACGAAGATAACGAATGGTGGTGGATTCCGGGGAGTCTGGTTTTACTTATTGACGTCATGTACGCGCCCAGGTTTAACTCCCCCCACCCCGCCGCGAAGCCGCGGCGATCCCAGGGAGAGGTATCCGATGAACGCCGTACTGCGTCGCGCCCTCGTCTCCACCATGGGCCTCGCGCTGACCCTGTCCATGACCGCCGCGTGCGGGAAGGCCGGCGGCGCCAAGAACGAGGCATCCGCCGCCGGCAACCCCGACGCCATCGGCCTGCTGCTGCCCGAGAACGCCTCCTCCGTGCGCTACGAGTCCTTCGACCGGCCGTTCATCGAGGCCAAGGTCAAGTCCCTGTGCGCACAGTGCAAGGTGCTGTACAACAACGCCGAGGGCAGCGCGGCCAAGCAGAAGCAGCAGTTCGACACCCTGCTCACCCAGGGCGTCAAGGTGATCATCCTCGACCCGTACGACGCCGACTCCACCCAGAGCTGGGTCGAGGAGGCCGCCGCCAAGGGCGTCAAGGTCCTCGCCTACGACCGCCTGGCCAGCGGCCCGGTCGCCGCGTACACCTCCTTCGACAACGAGAAGGTCGGCGAACTCCAGGGCCGGGCCCTGCTGGACGCGCTCGGCCCGCAGGCCGCCGAGGCCAACATCGTCATGATCGACGGCGACGAGGCCGACCCGAACTCCGCGCAGTTCAAGTCCGGCGCGCACAAGGCCCTCGACGGGAAGATCAAGAAGGTCGTCTACGAGCAGTCCGGGCAGTGGAACGCCGCCGTCGCCGCGCAGAAGATCTCCGCCGCCGTCACCGAGTTCGGCAAGAACGGCTTCCAGGGCGTCTACTCCGCCAACGACGGCATGGCCGCCGCCATCATCACCCAGCTCAAGGGCGCCGGCATCAACATCCCCGTCGGCGGCCAGGACGCCAGCCTGGACGCCGTCCAGCGCGTCGTGAACGGCGACCAGGCGTACACCATCTACAAGGCCTACCGCCCGATCACCGACACCGCCGCCGAACTGGCCGTCGCCCTGCTGCGGGGCAAGGACGTCAGGAGCATCGCCCCCGACAGCGTCGACAGCGCCACCGCCAAGAACATCCCGTCCAAGCTGCTGGACGCCAAGGTCGTCACCAAGGACACCATCGCCTCCACCGTGGTGGCCGACGGCATCTACAAGGTCTCCGACATCTGCACCGCCGACTACGCCGCCGCGTGCGCCGCCGCCGGCCTCAAGTAGGCCCCCTCCAGCAGAGCCCTCTCCAGCAGAACCCTCTCCAGCAGGACCCCTTCAGCAGGCCCCTCTCCAGCAGGCCTCGGCTATCACACCAAGTAGCCGCTCCCCCAAGGTGGTTGTTCCCGTGACAGGCGCACCCGTCCTGCAGCTGCGCTCGGTCTCCAAGCGCTTCGGTGCCGTCCAGGCCCTCACCGACGTCGACCTCACCGTCCACGCCGGCGAGGTGCTCGCCCTCGTCGGCGACAACGGCGCCGGCAAGTCCACCCTCGTCAAGACCATCGCCGGCGTCCACCCCGTGGACGAGGGCACCCTCGCCTGGCACGGCGAGCCGGTGCGCCTGGCCCGCCCCCAGGACGCCACCGCCCTCGGCATCGCGACCGTCTACCAGGACCTCGCGCTGTGCGACAACCTCGACGTCATCGCCAACCTCTTCCTCGGCCACGAGAAACGCCGCCGCGGCCTGCTCGACGAGGTCGCCATGGAACAGCACGCCCGGCGGCTGCTGGACACCCTCTCCATCCGCATCCCCGACGTGCGCACCCCCGTCGCCGCCCTGTCCGGCGGGCAGCGCCAGGTGGTGGCCATCGCCCGCGCCCTGGTCGGCGAGCCGGCCCTGGTCGTCCTGGACGAGCCCACCGCGGCCCTCGGCGTCGAACAGACCGCCCAGGTCCTCGACCTGGTGGAGCGGCTGCGCGGGCAGGGCCTGGCGGTCGTGCTGGTCAGCCACAACATGGCCGACGTACGGGCGGTGGCCGACACCGTCGCTGTCCTGCGCCTGGGCCGCAACAACGGCGTCTTCCCGGTGGCCGGCACCACCCAGGAGCAGATCGTCGCCGCGATCACCGGCGCCACCGACAACGCCCACGCCCGCCGGGCCCGCCGCACCGGGCACACCGAGGAGGCCGGGCACACCGGGCACACCGAGCCCACCGAGGAGGCCGAGGCCGTATGAGCACCCCCGAAGCACCCGCCCCCTCCCCCGCCCCCGCGGCCACGCCGGACCCCAGGCTGCACCGCACCGAACCGGGCTGGGCCGGCCAACTGCGCGCCGCCCGCCGGCGCCTGGCCTCCGGCGAGCTCGGCTCGCTGCCGGTCGTCGTCGGCCTCGTCGTCATCGCCGTCGTCTTCCAGTCCGTCACCCACCACTTCCTGCAGGCCGACAACCTCACCAACATCACCCGCTTCATCGCCGGGCCCGGCCTGATCGCGGTCGGTGTCGTCTTCGTGCTGATCCTCGGCGAGATCGACCTCTCCCTCGGCTCGGTCGCCGGCGCCGGCGCCGCCATCGCGGCCGTGCTGACCGTGCGCCAGGGCTGGAGCGAGTGGGTGGCGATCCTCGCCGCCCTCGGCGCGGCCTGCGTCATGGGGCTGCTGCACGGCCTGTTCTTCGCCCGCGTCGGCGTGCCCGCCTTCGTGGTCACCCTCGCCGGGATGCTCGCCTGGAGCGGCCTGCAGGAGTACGTGCTCGGCGACGGCGGCACCGTCAACAACCGCCACGGCGGCGTCGTCGCCGGCCTGGACAGCACCTTCCTCGGCGACGGCGACATCGCCTACGCCTGGGCCCTGGCCGTCCTCGCCCCCGTCCTCTACCTGGCCACCCGCCTGAACACCGCCCGCCGGCGCCGCGCCGCCGGCCTCACCGCACCCCCCGCCGCCGACAGCGCCGTGCGCGCCGCCGCCCTCGCCGTCCTCACCCTCGCCACCGCCTACACCCTCAACCAGGACCGCGGCCTGCCGCTGTCCCTGGTCGTCCTGCTCGGCGCCGTCCTCGCCACCGACTTCGTGCTGCGCCGCACCCGCTACGGCCGCCAGGTCTTCGCCGTCGGCGGCGGCGTCGAGGCCGCCCGGCGCGCGGGCGTCAACGTCGCCCGGGTACGGATCTCCGTCTTCGTGCTCTCCGCGTTCCTGGCGGGCCTGGGCGGCCTGTTCTACGCCTCCCAGCAGGGCTCCGCCGACAAGCAACTGGGCAGCGGCAACGTCCTGATGAGCGCCATCGCCGCGGCCGTCATCGGCGGCACCAGCCTCTTCGGCGGCCGCGGCAAGACCTGGTCCGCCCTGCTGGGCATCCTCGTCATCCAGTCCATCACCACCGGCCTGGACATGGTCCACGCCGCCCAGGCCATCCAGTACATGATCACCGGCGCGGTCCTGCTGGCCGCCGTCGTCCTCGACTCCCTCACCCGCCGCACCCGCACCACCGGCCGCCGGTAGGGAAGTTCGAACGGCCCGGCGCCCCGCCGCATCGCGGGACGCCGGGCCCTTTCGCGGCCCGCCTCCCGCTCCGGGGCTTGCCTCCCGCTCCGGCACCGCGAGAGGATCGGCCGATGTTCGAACTGCTCCCCGGCCTCGGGGTCCGACTGCCGGGCGCAGCGGGCACCCTGCGGTTCGGCCTGGACGAACGAACGACCGCCGAGACCCTGGCCGGGCTCGGCCCGCTCCGGCCGCGGCCCGTACCCGACGCGGCCCGGAGCCGCACCGCCCGCTGGGCGGACATCGAAGTGACCGCCGATACCGAGGAGTTGGACGGGGCCGAGGCGGATCCCACCGGGCCCGTCCTGCGGTCCGTCGTACTGAGCCGCGGCCGGTCGGCCTCGCACGTACCGGGCGGCACACCCGTCGTCCTCGCCGACGTCGATCTCTTCGGCTACCCGGCGACCGAGGTGCTGGAGGCCCTGGGCGACGATCTGCCCGCGGAACTCTCGATCGAGCCGCACGACCGGCACGGCTACCTGACGGCCGTCACCCTGCGAGCCACCCCGCCACCCCCGCCGGCAGGCCGTCGGACCCGGGCCGCGGCGGAAGCCGCCGAGGCCGAACGCGCCCTCGGCGGCTACCAGTACCTGTGGACCACGGAACGCGACCTGTGGCAGCTCCACGAGAGCGGCGGCGGCCATCTGGTCCGGCGCCGGGACGCGCCGTGGACGCACCTGCTGATCTGCAACGACACCTTGGCGCAGCGGATCACGGCCGAGATGCTCGCAGCCGGCGTGGACGTCGTTCCGGAGCGGTTCTGAGCCCTCCCCGGCCCCTGTCGCGGGGCCCGGCCGAGCCGTCGAGGCTCCTACCCGTCCTGCACGGTCGACTGAACGGCCCTCACCGCCAGGTCCCGAGCGCCCGGGCGAGCCGCCTGCCCTGCGCGGGTGTGATGCCGTGGGCGAGCTGTCGGGCGAACCGCGGGCTTCCCGGGACGTCGCACCGCAAGATCCCGGCGTCGGTGCGCTCCCGCTCTGCCCGGGGCCGGCCCCATCGCCGGCCCTGCGGTGCGCTCCAGCGAGCGGGTGCCCAGCGCAGGTGCCACAGGACGAAGGCGGCAAGCCGCGCCGCGTTCTCCGGCGGTGTCCCGACCGCGACCAGCGCCGCCCGCACCACCTCGGCGGCGGCCGTCGGCAGTTGCGCGTCGCCGAGTATCGGCAGCAGGAGCAGCAGCCGGACGGACGGGTCGTGCACGCCGGGCGCGGCATGGTCGGGCGTGTTCGCGAGGTGAATCAGCTCCCGCCAGGACAGGCCTGGGTCCCTGCTGGTGTTCCGGCTCCGGGAGGCGGGTGTCGACGGCGGCGAGACGACCTCGCACGCGACCCCAGTCGGGGTGGACGACCAGGTACTCCGTTCCCCAGTCCGTGGGGAGGTCGCAGCTGTACACCAGCACGGCGTGCCCGCCGCCGAAGGGCAGGCGCGCCTCCAGCCCCTCCAGCATCGCCGCCTCCCACGCGGCATCGGCCTCGGCGGCACCGGTACCGAACCACCCGGCGACCAGCTCGCGCTCCGTGTCCGCCACCGCACAATGCCGTGTCAGGTACGCGGCCCACCACTCCGGCCGGGCCGCTGTCCGCCCGCCATGTCCGTCGTCCAGCACCGGGTCAGGCTCTCACACCCTGTCGCGCAGGATCGGCGCCCCGACGGCCAGGTCGCCTTGTACACCCCCCCCGGAGCCGCACCCTTCCTCCACGCCCGCACAGGCAACAGGGCCGGCATCGGACAAGTCGGCATCCCTGCCCACCTCGCGGACCCAGCAGCTGGCGGACCGGCACCCGAGGCGGGGGGGGGGGGGGGGCCCGGCCCGGCCCCCCCCCC
>NZ_JBHXEM010000221.1:0-8321 GCF_042724755.1 Kitasatospora sp. NPDC127067
AGCCAGGAAGATGCTCAGGCTGTTCAGCGCCACCAGGTTGTTGCCCAGGATCGTCACCTGGTAGTCGGGCCCACCGGAGAGGTTGTCCGCGATCAGCAGTCCGACGAACGCGCCGGACGCCGCCATCAGCAGAAGTCCCAGCAGCAGCATGGGGACCCCCTTCGTCCTGGTCTCGGCCCCCTCGCCCGGTCGCGCCTACCCACCCCGGGCGGCCCGTAACGGCGGCCGGCGAATCGCCGGGGAACCCCGGCAGCGCCGGGCGGCTGCCGCTGCCGCCGCTGCCGCTGCTGGTCAGACCGTGAACCAGCGCCCGACGGCCGTCCGCAGCTCGGCCTGTTCGGCCGGGTCGGGGCGGGGTGAGCCGCCGGCCCAGGCCACGTAGCCGTCGGGGCGGATCAGCAGACCGGTGAGACCGGCCGGGCCGCCCTTCGCGACGACGACCTCGACGGCGTCCTGGTCCTCCGCCAGTGCGGCTGCCAGCGACCGGTCCTCGGTCAGGTCGATCAGCAACGGCCGTGCGCTTCGGGCGAGTTCGGCGATCCTGGCCTTCCCGGTCCCGGTGGTCAGCTCCAGCTCCGGTGCGAACCGGCCGACTGCGGGGTGGGGATCGGTGATGCCCATGTCGTAGCGCACGTCGGTGCCCGCGGTGAGGTCGGCGAGGTGCTGGACGACCTCCTTGTGGGTGAGGAGTTCGGCGACGAGTTCGCGCAGGGCGGTCGTGTCGCTTCCCGGTGCGGTGAGCGCGGACTGCGCCTCGGCGTTGAGCACCATGCGGCGGGCGGCCTGGCGGCGCTCGGTGTCGTAGCTGTCGAGCAGGCCGGTCGGGGCGGTGTCGCGCAGCACGGAGGCGAGTTTCCAGCCGAGGTTGGCGGCGTCCTGCAGGCCGAGGTTCAGCCCGGGGCCGCCGCCGGAGGTGTAGACGTGGGCGGCGTCGCCGATCAGGAGGACCCGGCCGTCGCGGAACCGGTCGGCGACCCGGGTGTTGCCGCCGGTCAACCGCCGCAGCACGTGCGGGCCGGTGCCGTCCGGCGGGCCGAGCGGCAGGTCGACGCCGAGGACCCGGCGGATGCTCGACTCCATTTCGGCCAGGGTCATCGGCTCGTCCGTCGCGGCCTGGTCCCACTCGGTGGTGCTGATCAGCGGCGGCTGCCCCGGGAACGGCGCGTAGGAGAAGCCGCCCCGTTCGGCGCGGTGGGGCAGGAAGGGCAGGACGGGTCCGTGGCCGGGGATGGTGAGGGCGCCGTTGACGGGGTCGACCCAGTCGCTGGGGACGGTGGCGTGGACGGTGCGGTTGGTGCGGCGGTCGTAGCTGACTCCGGGGAACCCGATACCGCTCCCCTTGCGGATCACGCTGTGCGCGCCGTCCGCGCCGACCACCCAGCGGGCGCGCATCCGCTGGTCGCCGTCGGGACCGGTGACGTCGAGGGTGACGGCCTCCTCGTCCTGCGCGACGGCGCCGACCCGGTACCCGCGCCGCAGGTCGACGCCGAGGGCGCGGGCGCGTTCCTCCAGGACCTCGACGATGCGGTGCTGCGGGGCGGCCAGGCCGAAGACCGGGCTGGCGTCCAGCCGGCCGAGGTCGAGGCCCATGGCGGCGAACATGAAGTAGGCGGAGTTCGGCCGCGGGGGCTCCGGGCTGCCGCTGAGCGGCTCGTACAGGCCGCGGTGGTCGGCCAGGCGGACCACCTGGCCGAGCAGGCCGTTGGCCTTGGGTTCGGTGCTGGGCTGCGGGAGCTGCTCCAGCACGATCGGGCGAATGCCGGCCAGGCTCAGTTCGCAGGCCAGCATCAGCCCGTTCGGGCCGCCACCCACGATGATCACGTCGGCTGTCACGGTCACGTCTCCTTGGTACGAACGGGAAGAGGTGGCACCGCGAGCGAGTCGGTCGCCGCCGCTCGCCACGGGACGGGCAGGCCGGCGGCGACCTGCTCGAAGACCTGGGCCAGGACCGTGCCGAGCGGCACGGGATCGTCGGCACGAAGGCTGTGCTCGACGGCCACCGCGCTGCCGGCCCCGATCACGGCCGCCACCAGCTTCGGGTAGACGTCGCGTTCGGCGTCGGTCCCGGTGCGCCGCGCGACGGCCTCGGCCAGCTCCTGCTGGGCGGCGGCGTTGGCCTTGACTATCTCGCCGGCCAGCGCCGGTTCGGCCAGCATCAGCCGCACCCCCTCGCGCCAACGCTCGCTCTGCGCGGCGGAGTTGTCGGCCCCGGAGGTTTCCGGCGGCGCGAACTGGCCCAGCACGGCGTGGAACAGCGAGTCCCAGAGCGGCTCGTCGGCCGGGCGGGCGAGCAGGTCGTCGGCGACCCGGAGCATCCGCTCCAGGTGACTGGCGGCGATCGCCTCGGCCTTGCCGGCGAAGTAGTTGCGGAAGGTGCGCACCGAGACGTCGGCCTCGGCGGCGATCTGATCGACCGTCACGGCGTCCCAGCCGTGCAGGACGCAGAGCCGGATCGCCGCCCGGCTCAGCGCGACCCGGGTCTCCCGCTTCTTGCGCTCGCGGAGTCCGGGCTGCCGGGTCGTACGGGCCTCAGGTGCAGGTGCCATGCGAGCAGCATAGGACGAAACTTGCCGCCACGGCAATGTTTCCGTGGCGGCAAGTTTTTCCGGAGCCGACGGAGCCCGAGGGCCTGACGGTCAGAAGGACAGAACGCCGGAAGGCCGGAAGGTCAGATCCGCGTGGACAACGGCACGGACATCCGCTTCATCCAGGCGCCCGTCGCGAAGTCGCGCGCCCTGATGACGACCCGGTCCCGGTACACGTCCACCTGGAGCCCCTGGTTGAAGTGCCCGGGGACGGTGACCTCGCCGCCCTGCCCGTTGTCGGCGAAACCGGTCTGCACCGCGCCGGTGTTGATCACCGAGAAGCCGTCGAGGTTGGCGGTGCCCGGCACGACGCGGCGCACGTACCAGTCGGAGAGGGTCAGGTCCCAGTGGGTGTGGCCGCTGAAGAGGAACACGTCGCGGTAGCGCCCGAGGAGGCCGAGGAGGCGGTCGGGCTGGAGGTAGTCGCCCATGTAGATCTTGCTCCGGGTGCCGGAGACCGTGTCGGGCAGCGGGTGGTGGGTGATCACCATGACCGGCTTCCGGCGCCTCGCCCAGTACTGCAGGCGGTCCTCCAGCCACTGGAACTGCGCGTCGCTGATCCACACCTCGTCCCACAGCGAGTTGTCGTGGTACTTCATGTAGCGCTCGGTACCGAGGGTCAGGACCGGGATGCCGCCGAAGGTGGTCTCCGCGTAGATCGTGGACCGCTTGGCGAAGCGGTAGAAGCCGCGGAAGAGGGACTCCTCGGTGGTGCCGTTGGGCCAGGTGCTCTGGGCGAGCGTGTTCGGGTCGGCCCACTTGGGGACGTAGAACTCGTGGTTGCCGATGGCCCAGGCCACCTCGCGGGGCTTCGGCCCCTGCTCCAGCACCTTCCGCACGTCGGCGTACTCGAAGTCGTAGCCGCGCGGCGTGATGTCCCCGGCGACGGCCAGGCCCGACGCGTGCGGGTTGGTGGCCCGGATGTCCTTCAGTGCCTGGGCGAAGTCGCCGAGGTCGCCCTGAATGTCACTGATGACGTTGAAGGTGCTCACCAGGCCGCCGCCGTCGGCGGGTTCCGCCTCGGCGGCCCCCTGGGCGAGGCCTCCGAGCACCAGTGCTCCGGCGGTCGCGCCGAGCAGGGTCCTGCGTTCCATGGTCTTTCCTTTCGGCTGTCGCACGGGATCGAGGGACCCCGGCCGCGCTCTTCGGACCAGACCCGTTATCAATAAGCGAACAAGTGGGCGGCCAGGTGAACGGGCACTGTCCGACAGGCCGCCCGGGGTCGAGCGGCCGGGCCCGACCCGGCGAACGGGTCGCCCGCTCCTGTGAACCGCGCCGCCCGGCCGACTTCTTTGTGTCATCCGCCAGTACGGCCATGGAGGGCGCGGAGGAGACTTTCCGCCGGGACAGCGGCCCGGCCGGGCAGGCCTCCGAGCCCGGAGGCCGTGTTCGGCCGCGCGCGGGACGACGTACGGACCTCCTCGCGCACCCGCCGCTGGAGATGCTGCGCTGCCGTGCCTGCCCCGGCCGCACCGGCCCCACGGCCGCCCCCGGCCCCACCGGCCGGCGGGCCGGCGGCGGCCGCCGTGGGTCCAACCCGTCGGGGCCGTGCCCTACTTGGCGAAGCGGACCTCCGGGAAGGCCGCCGAGGGCCCGTCCAGCAGTCGGCCCGGGCGGTCGAGCAGGTGCCGGTCGAAGAACGCGCCGAGGTACGCCCGGGTGGCGGCGAGCGCGCGGGCGCCCTTGATGCTGCCGTACTGCGCCGGAGCGGTGTCGGGCGGCACCTGGTCACGGATGCCGAGGGCGTCCACCAGCCAGTGCACGTCGCAGAACGACAGATGCCCGCCCTCCGGCAGGTCCAGCCAGCGCTTCCAGCCGGTCAGGTGCTGCCAGGTCTCGTCCCAGTTCGCCGTCGGGGACTCGCCGGCGTGACGCTGCGCACCGAGCAGCAGCACCGGGCGGGAGAGGCCCTCGGCGGGCAGCGGGGCGAAGAAGTCGCCGTCCAGGTTGGCGGCGGCGCGGATCCGGCCGTCCACCCGCATCGCCTCGACGGCGCTCGCGCCGCCGATGGAGTGGCCGGCCGCGCCGATCCGGGAGGCGTCGATCCGCAGCCCGCGGACGAGCCCCGGACCGGGCGCGGTCAGCCGGTCGATCAGGAAGGCGATGTCCTTCGCCCGGCTGCGGATGACCTCGGCCGCCAGTCGGTCGTCCACCTTGTCGCAGATCAGGCAGGACTCCATCCGCCCGTCGGGGAACTGCACGGCCGTCTCGTAGGTGTGGTCCAGCGCGGCCACCGCGTAGCCCCGGGCCGCGAGGTCCTCGGCGAGGGCGGTGAGCGAGGAGCGGTCGAGGCCGAAGCCGGGCGAGAGCACCACCAAGGGGTGCCGCCCGGGCGCGGGCACCGTGCGGACCCGCACCCCCGTCCCGACGGCGCTGAGCTCCGGAGTGCCGTACCGGGCGGTGGACATCTCCGGGGAGAGGTAGGGCAGTTGCCCGCCGCGCGCGGACTGCGCCGGATACCAGAGGGTGGCCATCAGTTCGCGGGTGGCGGCGTCCGGCCGCCAGGGGTCGTGCCGGCCGGTGTCCACCAGGCGGACCGAGGCGGCACCGATCAGCCGGTGCGTGGTGGGCGCGGGCACCTGCGGCGCCCCGGCCTTCGCGTCCACGTCCGCCCGCGCGTCCGTGCCCGGGTCCGCGCCCACGCCAAGGCCCACGTCCGCCCCCACTTCCACGGGCACGGGCACGTCCACGGACACGGGCACGGGCGAGCGCGACGAGGTGGCGACGGAAGGCGGTCCGGCGGCCGGGGAGGCGGCCGACGCGGCCTGCGGGCCGGTCAGCGGGAGGAGGACGGCGATGGGCACGGCGAGCAGCGCGGCGCTCCGCCACCGGGGAGTTGTCGACATGACGCCACGTTAGGTTCGCCACCGGCACCGGCGCGTCCTGCCCGCGGCGTAGCCCGCTCAGCCGCAGGTCGGAGCCGCCACGCCGGGCGGACCCGCCGCTCGGACGAGCCCGCCTCCACCCTGAGCGGCGGGCGGGCCGCGGGTGGCGATCCGGATCGCCCCCGGCCCGCGCCGGGCGGGGTGTCGGAGGCACGCCCTACGCTCCTCCTCACCTACGAGTTCTGGGGAAGACCGGATGTCCTACGACGATGTCGAGTACCTGCCCGCTCTGATCACGGCCCTGGCCGATCCGTCCGAGGCGAGGTGGAGCGTCGACGGCTGGCGGATCGAGCGGATCGGCCCGGTCCGGGGGGCCGCCGACCACGGCACGATCTACGACCCGCTGGGCCCGGAGGGCACGGGCTTCCCGATGCGGCCCGGCGGCACGCCGGTCTACCTGGTCTCCCGCGAGGACGCGCCCGAGCACCCGGTGGCCGCTCTGGTGCACCCCTGCGGGACCGTCCCGGTCCGGACGGAGGAATGGGGCGACCGGGTGGCGACGCCCTCCGGCCTGGCCGTGCTGCACGCCGACCCCGGCACCACCTGGATCGGACCGTCCACCCCGATGCTCCGGCGCGCCTGGGCCGCCCTGCACGCGCGCGCCGCCGAGGGCGACGGCCGGCCGCTGGAGAACCTCCGCGAGGTCCTCCGGGGCGCCTCGATCGACCCGGCCGACTGGCCGGTGGAGCCGGTCGAGGGCGACTTCGCGCACGGCTGGCTGATGCTCCCGGACGAGGCCGGCACCGGCACCGTGCTGGGCGTCCTGGCGAACCCGGACGGGTCGAACACGACCGCGTGCCTGGACGCCGAGGGCAACACGGTGGCGACCCTGCTCACCTTCGAGGAGTGACCCCGGCCCCGCTCGCCTCCTCCCCCGCAGCTACCGCGCGCGCAACCGGCAAGCCCTGAGGGAAAGCGCTTTCCAAGTGTCCTCGAACTGGGTACGCTCGATCATCGTGGCAGCCACCCTGCCTCGCCTCCCGCAGCCCTCAGAAAGCTGGCCCCTGATGCTCGACCACGACGAAACCGGGTACGTCCGGGACGGGGCGCCGCACCGCGTCGTCTCCGGTGCCCTGCACTACTTCCGCGTCCATCCCGACCTCTGGGAGGACCGCCTGCGCCGGCTGCGCGCGATGGGCGCCAACACCGTCGACACCTACATCCCCTGGAACTTCCACGAGCTGCCCTCCGGCGCCTTCGACTTCACCGGCTGGCGCGACGTCGCCCGCTTCAGCCGCCTCGCCCGGCAGCAGGGCCTCGACGTCATCCTGCGGCCCGGCCCCTACATCTGCGCGGAGTGGGAGTTCGGCGGCCTGCCGGCCCGACTGCTCGCCGCCGACGGGATGCGGCTGCGCTGCGCCGACCCGGCCTACCTGGCCGAGGTGGACGGCTGGTTCGACGCCGTCGTGCCCGAGATCCTGCCGCTGCTGGCGAGCCGGGGCGGCCCGGTGGTGGCCGTGCAGATCGAGAACGAGTACGGCAGTTTCGGCAACGACCGCGCGTACCTCCTCCACCTGCGCGACGGCCTGCTCGAACGCGGCGTCGACTGCCTGCTGTTCACGGCGGACGGCGCGGAGGACGCGATGCAGCAGGGCGGCGGCGTTCCGGGCCACCTCGCCACGGCGACCTTCGGCTCCCGGCCCGCCGAGCGGTTCGAGGTGCTGCGGCGCTACCAGGCCGAGGGACCGCTGACGGCCATGGAGTTCTGGATCGGCTGGTTCGACCACTGGGGCGAGCCGCACCACGTGCGCGACGCCGCCGAGTCCGCCCGGGCACTGGACGAGCTCCTCGCCACCGGGGCCTCCGTCAACCTCTACATGGCCCACGGCGGCACCAACTTCGGCTTCTGGGCCGGCGCCAACCACACCGGCACCCGCCCGTTCGACACCGGGTACCAGCCGACCGTCACCAGCTACGACTACGACGCCCCGATCGGCGAGGCCGGCGAACTCACCGAGAAGTTCCACGCCTTCCGCGCCGTCATCGGCAAGTACCTCCCCCTGTCCGAGGGCGAGCTGCCCGGGCCGGTCCCGCGCGTCGCTCCGCAGCGCGTCCGGCGCCGCGCCGCCTCCGCGCGGCTCCTGGCGAACCTCGACGCCCTGTCCGAGCCGGTGCGCCGCCCCGTCCCCGAGCCCATGGAGAAGGTCGGCCAGTCGCTCGGTCTCATCCACTACCGCACCCGGATCTCCGGCCCCCGGCCGTCCATGCCGCTGCGCATCGACGGCATCGGTGACCGCGCCCAGGTGTTCGCGGACGGCCGGCCGCTCGGTGTCCTGCACCGCGACGCCCCGGCGGACACCCTGCCGCTGGAGGTCGGGCCGCAGGGCGTCGTGCTGGACATCCTGGTCGAGGCGCTCGGCCGGGTGAACTACGGCCCCCTGCTGGACGACCGCAAGGGCATCGGCCGCGGCGTCTCCCACGGCCACCAGCGGCTGTTCGACTGGGAGATCCGCCCCCTGCCGCTCTCCGATCCGGGCCGCCTGCGCTACGAGGAGGCGGCTGCGGCCGTCGACGCGGACCCGGCCTTCCACCGCTTCGAGGCCTCGCTCACCGAGCCCGCCGACGCCTTCGTCGCCCTGCCCGACTGGGGCCGCGGACTGCTCTGGCTCAACGGCTTCCTGCTCGGCCGCTACTCCGCGCAGGGCCCGCAGCGGACCCTCTACGCCCCGGCTCCGCTGTGGCGGGCGGGCGTCAACGAGCTCGTGCTGCTCGAACTGGACGGCCACGGCGAGGAGATCGAGCTCCGCGACCGGCCCGACCTCGGGCCGCCCGCCGCCGCTCCCAGCTCCGAGTACTGAGCCTGCGGGCTCCGGCCCGCTCCACCGGCCCGTCGGCGGCCGTTCCCCTCCGG
>NZ_JBHXEM010000222.1:0-8269 GCF_042724755.1 Kitasatospora sp. NPDC127067
TTTTTTGTGCTTATTGGAGGGGGGGCGGCGGGGGTTTACAGCAGCGCGACGTCCAACTCCCCTGCATATAGGAGACTTCCATGACCGCTGCGCCCTCGCCAAACTCCCACTCGACCACGCCTCACCCGCCGGCCGGCCTGACCTTCGACCAGGAGCTGCGCGGGCTCGTGATCGACACCGCACCCCGACTGTTCGCCGTCGTCCAGGTGTGCGGCGAGGACGCTGACGGGTGGGTCGCGGCCTGGGGGCTCGCCGACTCGGACGGCCGGACCCACGTGATCGGCGTCGACGGGCGGACGCGCATGACCCTCGCGTCACCCGAGCGGGCCGTACGTCACTTCTCCAGGCGGCCGGATGTCACCGCCCGGCTGATCTGGCTCGCGCAGCCGGAGGCCGCCACGGCAAGCCGGAGCGCAGCCGCCTGACTCCGAGCCGGCGCCCTCCAGATCTGTTCACAAGCGGAACGGCGCGCAACCGTAGCGCGAACGGGGCACCCGTGCCAGCCTGTTCGAGGCCTCGGGGGCAGTGGTCCGCACGGGACTCGGCCCGCCCGGCCTTCCTGCACTGTCGACTGGGACGGGAGTACGGAATGCGCATCAAGATCGGACGGCGTACGGCCAGCATCGCGGCGGTGGCGGCGTTGACGGCCGGCACGGTGGCCATGGCCACCGGGAGCGCCTACGCCGCAGGTCCGGGCGGGGCGGAGGCGTGCCCCAACGGCAGCGTCTGCCTGTACTACAACTCACCTGGTGTCGGCTGGGGATCGTTCGACAACTTCTCGCCGAACCAGAACCTCGACCTGCACAACTACACGTTCGCCCGCTACGCGAACGGCTCCGGCTACGGGGTGACGATGTACAACAACGCCGCCTCGATCGTGAACAACACCGGCCACACGGTGTGGGTCAGCAAGATCAGCGACGGCCTCTGGGTGCCCTTCGACAACGGGTACGCGGGATCGCTCAACGCCGCGGCGAACAACGACGCCCGCCTGTTCTCCTGACGCACCGCAAGACGCTCCGCAGGGCCTCCGCCGCGCGGGGGCCCTGCGGGCCTTCCAGGACTACCGCCCGACGGCGCCGATGAAGCCCAGCAGCCGTTCGTTGACCGCCTCCGGCTGTTCCAGGTTGAGCCCGTGTCCGGCGCGTTCCAGGATCTCCGCCCGCACGCCCGGCACCAGCCTCGTGACCCGCTCCACCACCTGGCGCGGCCGCAGCAGCGCACTGCGCCTGCCCACCAGGACGAGCACCGGCAGCTCGATCGACGCCAACTCCTCGTCCGTGAACGGCCGGGCCGGCGGGCGGCTGCCCGGCTTGTAGCTCCGCATGGCGAGCATCAGCGGGGCGATCATCTCGCGCGGCGCGCTCAGTGCCGGGTTGGCGAGCAGTCGGCCGACCGCCGGGCGCAGCGGGCGCGGGGCGAGCATGCCGAACAGGCCGCCGATCATGTGGGCGTAGAACCGGGCGGGGACCTTCTCGATCCCGCCCGGGTCGAGCGGCGCGATCGAGGCGAGCCGCTCGGGCGCGTGGATCGCCTGGTTGAGCGCCAGCCAGCCGCCGTACGACACCCCGACCAGGTGGACCCGTTCCAGCCCGAGGCCGGCCAGGACCTCCCCCAGCCAGGCCGCGTTCTCCTCCGATCCGGCCGCGACGGCGCGCTGCACGCTGCGGCCGGGGTCGTCCAGGGTGTCGATCGCGTAGACGGGGTGGTGCTCGCCCAGCGCCGCGATCTGCGGGTGCCAGTTGGACGGGTGTCCGGCGTGGCCGTGCAGCAGCACGATCGGTTCGCCGGTCGTGGCACCGTAGCGGTGGACGTGGACGCTTCCGTACGCGGTCTCGATGTCGAGTTCCTGGCGCGGGCCGGGCCACAGCTCCATCGCCCGGTCGTACGCCGCAAGGAACTTCGCCCGGGCGGCCTCGCTGACGAAGTGTCCGACGCTGGTCCTGGTCATGATCCCTCCCTGTTTGATGGTATGGTTGTACCACAAAAATATCCGGAAGGAACCCGATGCCGAAGCTGGTGGATCACGAGGAACGGCGGGCCCACATCATCGACGCCCTGCTCCGCTCGGCGGCGAGCAGCGGCCTGCACTCCGTCACCATGCGCTCCGTGGCGATCGAGGCGGGCGTCTCGGTGCGCCTCGTGCAGTACTACTTCGACACCAAGGAACAGCTGCTGCTCGCTGCCATGACCCGGCTGACGGCCCGCATGGGCGAACGGGTCCAACGGCGCGTCCGCGCGAGCGGCGCCGCCGACCCGCGCGGCATCATCGAAGCCGTCCTGCTCGAAGCCGTCCCCACCGACGATGAGAGCCGGGCCTTCCATCTCATCCACACCGAGTACGCGGTGCTCTCCATCACCGATCCGGCGCTCGGCGGGCCCCAGTTCCTCGCCGCGCCCGACGAGATGGAGGCCTTCCTCACCGCCCAGCTGACCGCCGCCCAGCAGGCCGGGGACGCCGACCCCGGCCTGGACGCGCGCCACGAGGCCGTCGTCCTGCTCGCCGTCTCCGCCGGCCTGGGCCTCAGCGTCCTGCTCGGCCAGCGGACGGCGGACGAGGCGACCACCGTCCTGCGCTACCACCTCGGGCGGCTCTTCCCCGGCTAGGACCTATACCAACACCGCCTCCTGGTCGGCGGGTTGGCGCGGAACGCCGTGGAACACCTGGTCCGTGTGCCACTCCCGATGCCGGTCCGCGACCGGCGGACGGCCCGGCTGCGGGCCGATGACCGGCCGTCCGGCCAGTGCGAACACATGCCGGCGGCTGGCCTCGCCGCGGCCGACGAAGCGGTCGGAGACCAGGATGCGATGGCCCTCCCCCAGGCCCAGCACGCCCTTGTCGAAGAGCTTGTGGTGCAGCGAGCACAGGCACAGGCCGTTGTCGACCTCGTCCGGCCCGTCGTGCGACCACCAGCGCACGTGCGCGGCCTCCAACCCGACCGGGCTCCCCCCGAGGGCGCCGTCGTAGCCGCAGAACGCGCACTGGAACTCGTAGGCGGTGAGTATCAGTTCACGCATCCGCCGGTCCCGCTGCCGCCGGGCCGCGGCCTCGGGCCCGCCCGCGGCCCCGGTCTCGGCCCGCTCCAGGTCGAGGCCGACCGCCTCGCAGAGGTCGGCGTGCAGGGACGACGGGAAGTGGGCGTCCAGCAGCACCCTGGCCATCCGCCCCAGCAGGGCCGGCTCCTCGTCGAGCGCCGCCCGCAGCGCGGGCGCGAGCCTGCCGGCGGCCCCGCTCGACCGGAGGATCCCGACCCCGCTGCCGGGGCTCCCCGGCCCCCGATCGGTGCGGACCTCCCACACCCCGTCGCTGACCAGGTGGTGGAACGGGTAGGCGGGGGTGGTCGGACGCGACGGCCCGTACTCGGCGAGCAGCCGCTTCAGCTCCTCCTCGACCGCGCTGTACCGCAGTTCGCCCTCCGCGTCCCGCTGGTACCCGCCGAGCGCGTAGAGCAGCAGCAGCGGCTTGTGCGGCGCACGAACGCCGCCCTTCGTCCAGCGCCTCAGCCGCGTCACCCGATCGAGCCAGTCCGTGCCGGCCGGCGCAGTTCGCGGCACGGCGGAGGAATCAGCCGGGCCGATGGCCCGATCCGCCGTCATCCGGCGCTCAACTGGTCGTACTGGTCCAGGAGTTCTGCCGTCGTGGCCTGGTCCGGCGCGAGCTCCAGGGCCTCGGCGAGGTGCCGGCGTGCCCGTCCGTCGCCGAGGATCCCGTAGACCACCATCAGGGCGCCGTGCCCGTAGCAGTCGAGCGCCTCGGTGGCGGCGAGGCCCTCGGCCAGCCACAGCGCCTCGGCCACATTGCCGATGCCGACCTCCACCTGCACCAGGCAGCGCTGGACGTCCGGGTTGTTCGGGGCCGTCCGGTACTGCGCCCGGAGGTCCCGCAGGGCGTGGTGGGCGTCGGCGGTTTCGGAGGAGGCGATCGCGAGCAGCCGGTCCGGGTTCGGAGCGACGGCCGGCGGGGCCGCGCGCCAGTGGTCGAGGTGCCCGGATCCGGGAGCGACCCGTTCCAGCGCCAGCAGCGCCGCGCGCCACTGCGGCTCGGCTCCCGCGTGGTGACTCGCCGCCGCGAGGATTTCCAGCACCTGCTCGTCGCCGTCGTCGAGTTGGTGGGCCCGCTCCAGGACGCCCACGACGTCCGGCCAGTCGACGCCGCTGCGCGGGACCGCGGCCAGCTGGTACAACACCTTCCCGAGGGCGAGGTGCTCGGTCGCACCGCCCGCGCCGTCGGCGGTCAGCAGGGAGAAGACCTCGGCCTGCTGCCGCAGGAGGTCCACGGTGTCCCCGTGCCACCGCAGCCAGGCCCGGACCTCGGCGAGCTGCCGGACGGCCGCCGGCCACTCGGGCCGGTCCGCGAGGATCCGCTCCAGCTCCCGCCCGGCCCGGTCCGCACTGCCGATCCGGGCGTAGGCGCCGGCCAGGTCGTAGCGCACGGCCGGGTCCTCCGGCTCCAGGAACGCCAGGAACTCCAGCAGCGGGACGGCCTCCGCCGGCCGCCCCGCGACCAGGTGGGCCGACGCCAGCGCGTGCAGGTCCCCCACCTGCGCGCCCTCGGCGTGGGCCAGCTCCTTCAGGGCGGCCAGCCACCCCGGGTCCGACGTGGAGACGAACCGCTCGTAGCACTCGACGACCTGAGGGTTCGAGTGGGCGCCCCGGTACTGCGGCTCCCAGTCGATGGTCGGTTCCCCGCTCACAATCGCCTCCCCGGTCACCCGTTCGCTGCGTGGAATACCCAGGCCCCGTACGGTCTCACGCCGCACCGACACCCCGTCGCCCCCGGCGGCCGCAGTGCTGCTCCGCGGTGCGCCAGGCGGCGGTGACGGCGCGGTGGGCGGCGGCGGTGGCCTCGGGGATGTCGCCGGGCAGGTGGAGCGGGGCGCCGAGGTGGACGTGCAGGGTGGGGCGGCGCAGGGGGGCGGTGGCGAATCCGGCGAGCTGCTTGGCGGTGCTGCCCGAGCTCAGGCGGCGGGCGCCACACTGGCCGAGCGGCACCACCGGGGCGCCGGTCGCCGCCGCGAGCCGGGCGAGGCCGGTGCGGAAGGCGCGCGGTTCCGCGTCGCGGGAGTCCCGGCGCCGGGGCAGACCGCCCTCGCCGTAGATGAGGACGACCCGGCCGGCCGCCAGCGCCGCCGCGGCCGTGTCCAGGGCGCCGGCCGCCCGGGTCGTCCCGCGGTGGACGGGGATGTGCCCGCCGGCCCGCAGCGCCCCGCCGAGCACCGGTACCCGCCACAGCCCGGCGGCGGCCATCACCACCGGTTCGGTGCCCAGCCGGCGCAGTGCGGCCAGCACCACACCCGGGTCGGCCAGGGAGCTGTGGTTGGCCGCGACGATGCTGCCCGGGCCGACCGGGCCGACCGGGCCGGCCGTCTCGGAGGTGACGGACAGCCGGCCGAGGGCAGGTACCAGGACGGCGGCGATCGTGCTGAGCATGGCTGTTCCCCCGTGTCCCGCGGCGATGTGGCACCTCCATGCTCGCGGTGCGCCGCCGCCGGCCGCCTGAGTAGCCGTACTCAGGCCGGGCCGGGTGCCGGTCGGGTCAGCCGCGCTGCACGGTGACCCGGTCCACGGCCGTGCCGTCCTCGGTCAGGGAGCGCACCTCCATCCGGGCGGGCCGGCCCGCGGCGGCGGGGGTCACCTCGACCGCGACCAGGCAGTAGCCGGTGTAGCGGACCCTGGACCAGGTGACCTTGACGGTCTGGTTGTGGCCGCTCCGGTCGGCAACCACCATCGGCACGGGCTTGTCATTGGCGGTCTCGTGCCCGAGGTAGGTGTCGGAGGCCGGGAAGGAGTAGAGCCCGCCGCCACCGCCGCCCGCGACGACGTAGGTGGTGCCGTCCTTCGCGGGGTCGACGGTGTCGCCGGAGGCGGCCTTGCGGGTGGCCTTGCCGGCCCGGATGGGGTCGGTCCGCTCGTAGACGTGGTTGTGGCCGCTGAGCACCAGGTCCACCTGGTACTTGTCGAACAGCGGGGCCCAGTCCTGCTGCGCGCCGAGTTCGGCCCCGTTGTCGTGGCAGGTGGAGTACGTGCACTGGTGCAGGTAGACGACGATGAAGTCGATGCCGGTGTCGGCGCGGAGCGCCGTGAGCCGGCTCTCCAACCACTTCTTCTGCTTGCCCTTGGTGTAGTCGAGGTTGGCCGGGGTGTTGTAGCAGACGTCGTTGCCGTCGAGGCTGATCAGCCCGACGTTCTGGTACCGCCAGGAGTAGATGCCGGTGGACCGGCTCCAGGCGTTGTCGGGCGTCGTGAATCGGGCGCGCATGCCCCCGTAGCCGTCCGTCCCGTACCACGGCTCCATCTCGTGGTTGCCGATCGCCGGCATCCACGGGGTCCGTGCGGCGACGGGCTCGTTCTGCACGAAGAAGGAGTCCCACAGGCGGGCGTCGTACGCGTCGCTGGTCTTGCCGCTGCCGCCGGCGTTGGCGTAGGACAGGTCGCCCATGTGGAGGTGGAAGGCGGGGTCGAGGCCGGCGATCAGGTTGCCGGTGGCGGCCGCGTTGTACCCGATGCCCTGGTCGCCGAAGGCCGTGAAGGTGAACCCGCCACCGCGGCCGGGGGCGGGCGCGGTGCGGAAGCTCGCCACGTCGCCGAGCCGGGCGCCCTGGCCCGCCGGGTCGTAGCCCTGGTGGCCCACGACGTAGTAGTACGTGGTGTCCGGGATCAGCTGGTCCAGTTGCGCGTGCAGGTAGTACTGGGTGACGGTGGTGGGTTTGATCAGCGGCTGGTCCTCGACCGGGTGCTGCCAGGAGAGCTTGCTGACCAGGGTGCGGACCTCGGCGGCGATCGGGGCGCCGAAGTCGCCGGGCTGGACGCCGATCCGGACGAAGGGCGCGGTCACCGCGTCCGGCACCTGCCAGGAGACGACGACCTGCTGGGAGGGGTCGGCCCCGTAGGCGAGGTGACGGCCGAAGGGCCGCAGCGCGGATCCGGCGGTCCGCTCGCTCCGGGGTGCGGGGCCGGTGGTGGTGGCGCGGCCGGTGGTGGCGTCGAGGGCGGTCGGGACGTCGAGGGTGGTCGGGCGCGGGGCGGCCAGGGCCGTGCCGGGCAGCAGCAGGCCGCCGGTCGCGAGGGCGGCGCCGCCCGCCGCGCCGGCCCGGAGGAGGTCGCGCCGGGAGTGCCGTGGGGTCTCGGTCTCGGACATGACATCAAGTTAGGAAACTTACCTAACCTTTGACAAGAGGTCCGACAGCACCGGATGTGTTTTCGATTCCCTTGCACTGCAGGTGAGTTGGAGAGTGCGCGAGGGCCCGCCGCAGACAGTGCGCGGCGGGCCCTCCGCGGGCCCTCCGCGGGCAGCGGCGGCAGGCCCGCCACCGGCGGGCGACGAGGACGACGGCCGATCGGCCGCGGGCCACCGAGGTGGTACCGGGCCGCCGTGCGGGTGACCTTCCGGACGTGTCGGCGCCGGAACACCCCGCCCGGCGTGCATGGGTGGAAGGGCGCCGTCCGCGGACGGCGCAGGTTCTGTCCCCCAGTCCGAGAGCCGCCCATGCCTCCCACCGTCTGTCTGCGCCGCATCGTCCCGACCGCGCTCTGCGCCCTCACCGTGGCCCTCGCCGCCGCCCCGGCGGCCCACGCCGCGCCACCGGGCCGCGACAGCGGGTCCGACCCCGGAAGGGCGGACGGCGGCAGTTACGACTGGGACCGCGTCGCGGCCTGCGAGAGCGGCGGCAACTGGCGCATCAACACCGGCAACGGCTACTACGGCGGCCTCCAGTTCGACCGGCCCACGTGGCGGGAGAACGGCGGCCTCGCCTACGCACCGCGTGCCGACCTCGCCACCCGCGAGCAGCAGATCGCCGTCGCCGAGCACCTGGCCGACCACCGCGGTCTCTCCCCCTGGCCCGTCTGCGGCGCCCGCGCCACCCGCGGCCACGGCCGCGAGGGCGTCCTGCCGCCGCCGGCCGCCGCCCCGGCCAGGGCCGTGTCCAAGGACGGCACCTGGACCGTCCGCGAGGGCGACACCCTCGGCGGCATCGCCGAAGTCCTGCGCGTCCCCGGCGGCTGGCCCGCGCTGTACGAGCTCAACGCCGCCGCCGTCGGCGAGGACCCGGACCTCATCGAGCCCGGTCTGGTCCTCGACCTCCCCTCCTGACCCCCGTCCCGTCCCCGACCCCTCCCCCCCCCCCCCGACCCGCCGCCCGCGACCGCCCCGGCGCGGGCGGCGGTCCGTCGTTCACCCCGTTCCCGTCCGACACCGTTCCCGTCCGACAACGGCGACGGCCCGCCCGCTCACACGGAGCGGGCGGGCCGGCGGCGCGGCGGTCAGGGG
>NZ_JBHXEM010000223.1:0-7933 GCF_042724755.1 Kitasatospora sp. NPDC127067
ACCCGGCAGCGCAGCCAGCCGGCCCGGCGCCCGGCGACCACCGAGGCGGTGTGCCCGGCGGGCACGAAGACGACCACCTCGCCGGGCCGGTTGAGGCCGCCGGTGGTGTCGCTGCCGGTCTCGCAGGCGATCCAGCGCGCGCCGTCCCAGACCTCCCAGGCCAGCGGCGGCTGGCGCGGGTCGACGCCGACGCCCTCCACCCGGCTGTCCAGCCGGACGATCAGGATGCAGCGCGGCACGACGGCGGGCAGGGCGAAGAGCATGGCGTCCCCGGCCGCCGGGCGCGCCTGGAAGCAGGGCACGTCCGCGCCGTCGGCCAGCCGGGCCGTGCCGTCGGACTGCTCGCCGGACGCGGAGACGGTGACCAGCCGCTCCAGCGAGCTGGGGACGATCGGCAGGTCCTCGGCGGTGGAGAAGACCACCGCGTCGTCGGTCTCGGTGCGCAGCGTGGAGACCTCGGTACCGGCCCGCAGCAGAACCGTCTCGGACTGCGGGGCGGAGAGCCAGAAGTCGACCTCGGCCCGGGCCGCGGCGGGCGGGAAGAGCCGGATGCCGAGCAGGTCGAGGAAGGCCGCGTAGTTCTTCTCCGGGACCCGGTTCAGCCGGTAGAGCAGCTGGTCCACCAGGTAGGCGAAGGTCTCGATCAGGGTGACGCCCGGGTCGGAGACGTTGTGGTCGGTCCACTCCGGGGCGCGCTGCTGGACGTAGCGCTTGGCCTCGTCGACGAGCTGCTGGAAGCGGCGGTCGTCCAGGTTCGGGGAGGGCAGGGCCATCAGCGCGCACCCCCGCCGACCGTGTCGAGGGCGTCCGCGCCCGGGTGCTCCGGGATGGTGTAGAAGGGGAAGACCAGGTTGCGGCGGTCGTTGGTGGCCCGCACGGTGTAGTGGACGTCGATGTAGAGGGTGCCCTCCTCGGCGCTGTCGAAGGCGATCACCACGTCGTCGATCTCGATCCGCGGCTCCCAGCGCTCCAGGGCGATCCGCACCTCGCGGGCGATCCGCCCGGCGGTGGTGCTGTCGCCCGGGGCGAAGACGTACTCGTGGATGCCGCAGCCGAACTCGGGGCGCATCGGCCGCTCCCCCGGGGCGGTGCCGAGGATCAGCCGGATCGCCTCCGCGAGCTCCCGGTCGCGCTCCACCATGGCGATGCCGCCGGTGGCGTTCACCCGCAGCGGGAAGGCCCAGCCGCGTCCTATGAAGCTGCCGCTCATGCGCCCGCCTCGCTTCGCTCGACAGGGGCATTCGCCCACGCGCACCCCTCGATGACTCGCTCTCCCCCAGCCTCCGGCCGGGGGTACCCCCATCGCTCGCTCATGCTCAGCCCCCGATCAGCACGTTGAACGCGCCGGTGGTGACGGTGGCGCCGCAGGTGGTCTTGTCACCCATGCGGGCCGCGGGCAGGCCGCCGATCAGCACCACTCCCCTGGTCACCGAGCCCGGGGAGGGCAGCACCAGGTTGCCGGGGCCCAGGGCCAGGTGCGGGGGGACGACGCAGGCGTGGACGGTGCCGACGACGGCGGCGGGGCGGCCGCCGATCAGCACGGTCGCCACCTTGAGGGCGCCCGGCGGCGGGGTGGTGAGGGCGCCGCCGTGGTCGGTCATGTCGCCGGTCCGGGCTGCGGGGGGCATCTGCGGTCTCCGTTTCCTGCGGTGCCCGGTGTTCGCGGGCACTCGCCATACTGCCATTGCTTCTTGACGTTTCGTCAGTCGATCGCCGGTCTGTCGCCGGTCGATCGGCGACTCAGTTGATCCGGACGAAGGCCCCCTTGAGCACCGCCTCGGCGCCACCGTCCACGGTGACCGACGTCGTGCCCCGGACGGTGACCGATCCGCCGCGCACGTTCACCGCGCCGGTGCCCGCGTCCAGGGTGATGCCGGAGGAGGAGAGCCGTACCGTGCTGCCGGCCGCGCCGCCGGGGCCGTGGACGGTCAGCACGATCTCGCCGCGCTGCTGGTCCAGGCTGACCTCCAACTTCCCGTCACCGCTCGCCAGGTGGACGCCGGACTTGCCGCCCGGCACGTCCAGCAGCTCCATCCGGTGGCCCGAACGGGACACCACCGAGCGGCGGTTGACCTTGCCGGAGGCCCCGTCGACCAGCGGCACGTCGTGCGGGGAGGGCCGGTCCACGCCGTTGTACAGCCCGCCCAGCACGTACGGGCTGTCCAGGTCGCCCTGCTCGAAGCCGACCAGCACCTCGTCGTTGACCTCGGGGCTGACCACGCCGCCGCCCCCGGCGCCGCCCCACTGCACGGTGCGCACCCAGTCGGAGACGTAGGTGTCGTCCAGCCAGGGGAACTTGAGCTTCACCCAGCCGCGCTGCCCGCCGCCCGGCTCCCGGACGTCGGTGACCACGGCGACGGCCAGTCCGGGCATCCGGGGCCCGCGCGGCGGGGCGTTGCCGCCGCTGGTCAGCCCGGCCAGCGAGCGGTCGGGGGCCGCGCTGACCACGACGGTGGTGCGGTAGCCGCGGAACGGTTCGAGCAGGTGGCGCACCCCGGTGGCGGTGTAGCGGCCGGAGAAGGCGGCGCCGACGTTGCCCAGCGCGACCGCGGTGCCCGCCCGCAGCCGCGGGTTGCCCTCGGCGACGACCTCCAGCTCGCCGAAGCCGGCCGCCACCGAGGCGGCCAGCGACCGGGCCACCGAGGCGGTCTCCGCCTGGGTGCGGTACGGGGTGTCGGCGACGGTCAGCCGGGACTGGCCGGGAAAGGCGGAGGCCACCACCGAGGGGCTCATCCCCGGCTGCACGGTGCGGGAGGTCACCGCCGGCTCGGTGGCGACCAGGGCGCTCTTGGTGGTGACGTTCCAGCCGCGCGCCTCGACCGTGTCCGCTCCTCCGGCGCCGGTCAGCACGCCGCGCAGCTCCAGCAGGTTGCGGCCGTACTCCAGCACCAGCGGGTTCTGCGGCGCGGGGGTGGAGGGGGCCGGTGCGCCGGAGGCGGGGTCGGGCCGGACGAACTCCAGCCTCCCGTCGTCGTCCACCCGCACCTGGGCGCCGCTCTCCTGGGCCAGGAACTGGAGGAACTCCCAGTCCGGGACGTTCGCCTGCGAGAGCTGCTGGTGGACGACGGGGAAGGAGTCGACCTTGCCGCAGGTCAGGCCCGCGCCCGAGGCGACCTGGCGGACGATGTCGGCGGTGGTCATGTTCCGGAAGGCCTTCACCCGGCGCCCGCGCATCAGCCGGTGGGTGACCGCCGAGGCCCGCACCACGGTGTACGAGCCGGTGGTGTCCACCTCCAGCTCCAGCGCGGTCACCTCGCCGGTGAACAGCCGCGCCCGGGTGTTGCCCTGCACGGTGACCACGGACACCTTCAGCGGGGTGCCGATGGTGATCCCGGTGGCGGAGAGGAAGGTGTGGTCGGCGTCCCGGAAGGACAGCACCACGGTGTCGGGCAGGCCGACGCTCTCCTCGATGTCGCAGGAGACCAGTTGGGTCACCCAGATCGGCGGCAGCGGGCCCGGCGCCTCGACGACGGGGTCGGCGGCGAAGGAGCGGCCGCCGCGGGCCTCGGGAGTGGTCATGGCCGTCCGCCCTGGGTGGGTTCCTGGTTCCGGGTGTGGGTGTGACTCTGGGTGAGGCTCTGGGTGTGGCTCTGGGTGAGTTCCTCGATGCCCGGCACGATCAGCTCCGCGCCGGGGACCAGCGCCAGCGGATCGTCGATGTCGTTGGCCTCCGCGATGGCGCGCCAGGCGGTGGCGTCCCCGTAGGCCCGCCAGGCGAGCATCGGCAGGCTGTCGCCGGCGATCACCCGGTGGGTGCTGCGGGCCTCCGGCGAGCCGGAGGTCGGGTTCTGTCCGGCCGGGTCGACGCTCGCCTCGTCGATGGTCAGCGAGCAGACCGCCCGCAGCGGCTTCCCGTCGACGTCGAAGAGCGAGTAGGTGACCGAGAGGCCGGTCAGCACCCCGTTGAAGGACGTGGTCTTCAGGGTGCCCCAGTCCAGCCGGATCCACGGGCTGGCCGGCGTCTTGCGCGCCAGGCTGGCCGGGGTGGGCACGCACGCCGTCATCAGCTGCTCCACCGCCCGCTCCACCGAGTTGTCGTGGGTCGCGGTGGAGTCCAGGAACACGTCGAGGGAGAGCGAGCGCGGACCGCTGCCGACGAACTCCGGCAGCGCGGACTCGCCCGCCATCCGGGACGGGGTGCGCCGCCACTCGGTGGTCTTGCTCAGCACCAGGGTCGCCGGGTTGAACTGGAGCCGGAGCTGCGCGAGCGTGCCGCCGGGCTGGGCGCCGACCGTGGACGGCGGCTCCATGATGGTCAGTTGGGCCCGGGTGACGCTGGCGGGGACCGCCGGGGACATCCTGGTGCTCCTTCCGTGGGTCGGGCTGTGGGGTGGGTTCCGTGGATCGGGTGGGCCGGGCGGGCCGGGCGGGCAGTGGGGTCAGGAGGGGCGCAGGCCCGCGTGGGCGATCTCCAGGGTCTCCATCGCCGCCTGGGAGTTGGCGGGATCGAAGGACGGCCCCTCCCAGCGCACCGGGACGATCCCGAGCACCTGCCAGCCGACGATCCGGCTCAGGTCGGGCCGCAGCGCCACGATCTCGCCGTCCTTCGGCTCGACCTTGCGGACGATCTCGGACAGCCAGCGGGCGATCTTCGTGGTGTCGGCGGTGACCGCGCGGGTCAGCGTGATGTTCGACCAGGTGATGCGGCCCGGCAGCTGCCAGGCGAAGCCGTTGTTGCCGCCCTCCGCGTACTGCTCGATCTCGACCTGGGCGCCGAGTCCCGAGCAGGTGGTGAAGTCGCCCAGGTCGTTGCCGCCGATGGTCAGGCTGAAGAACACACTGGACGCGAAAATGTTGTCGGTCATCGCTTCTGCTCCCTGCTTCCGGTCACGTCGCTGCTGCGGCCTGCTGTCGGCCGTCCGCCTGGTCCACGCTCTGGTCCGCGGCTCCGGCCCGCGTTGGCCGTTCCGCCGGCCGGCGCGCGGTCCGGCCTCCGGTCCGGGCCGGGCTCAGCGGCGCATGTCGTACGGTTTGCCGCTGCGCTCCCGGCCCCTGCGCAACTCGGTGCGCAGCAGCCGGCCGACCGGTTCGACCAGGCGGCGGGCCAGTTCGTCGAGGTCGGCGGGGTCGGCGCGCCGCTCGGCGCCCGGTCCTGCGGGGGCCTTGCCGGGGGTGCTCGCGGCGGGCGGGGTACCGGGGGTGGCGGTTCGGGCCGGCCCGGCGAGCTGCACCGTGGTGGGTGTGCGCGCGGGCACGGCGGTCATCGGCACCCCCGTCAGGCCGGTCTGCTCGGCCACCCGCTGCAACAGCCGGGCCGTGGCGGGCGACGGCGGTGCGGCCGGCCCGGGCGAGGCGGACAGGGCCGACGAGGCGGACGGGGCGCTGGTGGCGTGCCCGGCGGGCAGGGCCCGGGCCACGACGAGCGCGGGCGCGGACGCGGGGACGGACGCGGGTGCGGGCGCGAGTGCGGGCGCGAGTGCGGTGGCGGGCTGCGGGCCCGGTAGCCGGCTCGTACCCGCCGGGGCCGCGACGGCGGGTGGCGGCATCGGGGACGGCTGCGGAGGCCGGGGCATGGCCGACAGGCGCTGGACCGACGGAGCCGCCACGGGCCTGAGCCGGACGACCGGCGGGCGCGGGGCGCTCGCCGCGGCGGACGGCGAACCGGGGGCGCCGGGGTTCGCGTACCCACCGGACCTCGGCGTGGCGGACCGCTGCACGTCCGGGAGGCCCGCGCTCGTGGCGCCGGGCCGCGGCGCCGCCGGGACACCGGGGTTCAGGACTGCCGCACGGGGCTGACCGGGCAGGACGCGCGGTGGGCCCGCCGGTGCGGGCGCGGCCGGGACGGCGGCAGGTGCCGCCGGGCCTCCGGCCGCTGACGGGTGATCGACGACGGTCGGGTACTCGGCCACCGTCCGTCGGACCGGCCGTGCCGACGGGCGCCGTGAGAACACCCGTTGCACCGCGGCCACGACCCCGCGCGGCGCGGCCGCCCCCGGGGTGGAGGGGCGCTCCGCGCGGGGGGCCGAATCCCCGGCTGCGGCACCGCCGCCTCCGGAGCCGGTGCCCGGCGAGCGCCGCGCCTGCGCACCCGAGCGGCGCGGCGCGGCAGCGGCCGGTGCAACTGGCGCGGCCGGCGCCTCGCCGTCCGGACGGGACACCAGAGCGTGGGGCCAGGCGGCCCGGACCACGGGCGGCGTCGGCGCCGACCCGACGCCTCCGCCGGAGGGAGCGGCGGCAACGGGCGCGAAGGGTGCCGGCGGAGTGGCGAGGGCGACCGTCATCCGGCGGTCGCCGAGCAGCCCGCGCCGCTGACCGATGAGTCGAACGGCTCGCTGCACGCCCAAGCCGCCAGAGGACCGACGCGCCGGAACCGTCACGGACACCACCGGACCGTTGCCGCCGCCGAGCGGGGCGCCCGCCGGGCGCGTCCCGGGGCCGGTCGGCTGCGCGGCGGCTCCCGGCCGCCGCTCCGGGCCGCTGCCGGACGGCGACGCGGCGGAGGCACCCGTCGTCCCCTGCTGGGCGTCGGAGGGCGCCGGGCGTCCGGCCACCGATCCACGAAGGCCGCGATCCGCACCGGCGTGCGCGCTGCGGCCACCGGCGGTCGGAGTACTCGGGCCGGCGGGGATGGTCGGGACGGTCGGGGTGGCAGGGATGCTCCGGCTGGCCGGGATGTCCGGACCGGCCGATCGCCCGTCATCACCGCTCCGGACGGGGGACATCGCCTCGGCCGGGCCGTCGCCGGGGCTCCGGGTGGCGCGCTGCACGGGCAGCCCCTCACCGGCCACCGGCGAGGCGGCGGCAGAGACTGCGGCGGGGGCGGCGGCAGAGGCCGCGTCACCCGTCGCCGGGGCCGCGATCCGCCGGACCGGTCGGCGCCCGCCGAACAGCGGAGCGGTGCCCCCGGCCACGGCCGCCGTCGGCGGCAGCGCGTCGAGCGGCGCGCCCAGGCCCCCGCGCGTACGGGCGGGGGTCGGGTCGGGCGGGAGCGGTGCGGCACGGTCGGGGGACGGCGTCGAGGACGGTGCGGGCGTACCGGCTGCGGGCAGTGCGCGCTGAACGGGCGCGCCCTCGGCGGGCCCGCTGCGACGGGCAGGGGCCGGATCGGGCCGGCCCGGCAGGGCGCGATCAGGGGACGAGGACGGTGCGGGCGTACCGGCCCCGGGCAGTGCGCGCTGAACGGGCGCGCCCTCGGCGGGCCCGTGCTCGGGGCGGGAGGGTGCCGGGCGGGCGGGCTCGCCGGCCGTGGCGGTGCGTCGGGCGGAGGCGGCGACGTCCCGTCCCCCGCCTCCGCCTCCGGACGGCCGGGCATCAGCCGAACCGCCCGTCTCAGCGCGGGTGGACCCCGCGTCGGCGGGAACGACGGGCATGGCCGACCCGGCCGGGGCGGCACCAGAGGCCCCGGGGCCGTCGACGGCCAGAGGTGTGGCGCTCGCGGGCAGCACGGTCAGCGGCGCGCCGAGAACCGGGCGGGCGGGTGCGGCGGTGCCGGGCGCGGCGGCGCGCTGGACGGGGGTGCCGCCGGTCGGCCCGTTCGGTGTGGGCGCGGGGTTGTCGGTCGGCCCGCTCCGCGTGGGCGCGGGGTGGCCGGCCGGGCCGGGCGCCGGCCGTTCGGCGGCTCCGCCGCTCGCGGACGGGCGGCGCGTGCCCTCGACCGTCTCTTCCGTCGTCGCCGCGGGCCGCGGCGCGCCCGCACCCCGGCTCGCCGGTTCGGTGACGGCGGCCGGCGCCCTGACCTGCCCCGGGACGGCCGCCACGGGGCGCGCGGTCAGCAGGCTGGGCCGCCGGGCCACGACCAGCGGGGCCCCGACGGGACGCGGCCGCACCGGCCGGTCGGCCCGGACCGCCGAGTCGTTCGGGCGCGGGGAGGCGGCGGCCGCTTCGGGCGGCGCCGCACCGAGCGGGCCACTGGCGGCCTGCGGCCCTTCGGGCTTCGGTGAACTTCCCCTCACCGCAGCGGACTTCGACCCCCCCGGGACGGCCCAGTCTCGTA
>NZ_JBHXEM010000224.1:0-7821 GCF_042724755.1 Kitasatospora sp. NPDC127067
CCGCCGCACGCGGCGGGGACCGTCGGCCCCAGTGGTTCAGGAACGCTCGGTACGGAGGTCCAGGGGCGCGTCCGGCGCGCCGACCAGCTCCCGCAGCACCTCGCGGAAGCGGTCCACCTGCTCCGCCACCGAGCTCTCGTCGTAGAGGTTGCTGTTGTACTGGATGCCCGCCACCACGTCCCCGGCCGGATCGAGGTTGAGCGTCCACAGCGCGCCGTTGGGCACGTCCGAGCCCACCGGCTGCGAGGTGAGCCGGCGCCGCACCTCGGTGTACTCCAGGTCCCCGATCAGCTCCCCGTCCAGCAGGAACGGGAACGGGAAGACCTGGAAGACACAGGCCGCCCGGCCGTCCTCCAGCGTCGGCAGCATCAACTCCGGTGCCTGGGCGAGGATCTGCCCGAACGGGATGTCGTGGGCGTACGCCTCCAGGCTCGTGGTGCGGATCCGGGCGACCACCTCGGCGAAGTCGCGGGACCCGGCGAGCTCGGTGCACAGCGGGAGGAAGTTGAAGAACGGCCCGACCGTGTGGTGGAAGCGGTCCTCGCCGCGGCCCGGCGAGAAGGTCGGCACCACCACCCGGGTCGTTCCGGAGGAGCGCGCGACCATCACCGCGAACGCGCCCATCAGCACCATGAACGGCGTGCTGCGCAGCGCCCGGCCGATCTCCACGGCCCGCGCGGTCAGTTCGGCGTCGACGGTGAAGCGGTGGATGGCGGTGGACTCCGGCAGGCCGGCCGACTTCGGCCGGTCGGTGGCCACCGAGTAGATCTCGGCGCCGGCCAGCTGCTCCCGCCAGAAGGCGCGTGATTCCTCCAGCGCCGGATCCGCCGCGTACTCCCGCTGCCACGCCGAGAACTCGCGGTACGGCAGGGCCACCGGCAGCTCGGGCTGAGTGTGCCCGCGGCGCTCGGCGTAGCGGACGGCGAGATCGCGGATGATCAGCCGCACCGACCATCCGTCGGCCGCCGTGTGGTGCACGACGAGGGCCAGGACCGCGTCCTCCTCGTCGAAGCGGAGCAGGGTGGCCTTCAGCAGCGGGAGTTCCCGCGCGCTGATGGTGCCCGACTCCACCTCGGTGATCAGGTCCTCCACCGCCCGCTCGCGTGCCGCCGGATCCGCCCCGGCCAGCTCCCGCAGCTCCAGCCGGACCGGGGTCGGCGGATGGATCTCCTGGTACCGCTCGCCCTCGCCCCGGACGATGGCCGTGCGCAGGGCCTCGTGCCGCACCACCACGTCGTCCAGGGCCAGCTGCAGCGTCGCGGCGTCGACCTTCCCGCGCAGGCGCCAGCCGTGCACGATGTGGAACCGCGGGCCGAACGGCCCCTCGTCGTCGCCGCGGTCGAAGCCGCAGAGGAATTCCTGGTTGAAGGAGAGCGGCGTCCTGCTCGCCGGTGCGTTCGACTGCGGCTTTCCATTGGGGCTCATGGGGAATTCCTCTCACGGAGTCCGGGGCGAATTCGCCCCGGAACCGTAGCAACGGCCCCGCGGCCGTGGGTTCTTCGATCGTGCTGGCAATCCGGGAGATGCGCACCGGTCGGGCCGCGGGCCAGGCTGGCCGGGAAAGTCCATCCAGCTTCGGTGGAACGCCCGCCCGAACCGTAGAGGAGCTGCGCCGCAATGACGGTCGCCATGAACGCCGCAGGGTCCGGCTCGCCGCAGCCGCCCGAGCCCGGTCTGACACCCGGGGAGATCATCGCCAGGGCCGAGGCCATCGCGCCGCTCCTGGTGCCCCGGCAAGCCGAGACCGAACAGCGCACCTACTACGCCCAGGACACCCACGAGGCTTTCGCCGGGGCCGGCTTCTACCGGATCCTCGTGCCCAAGCGCTACGGCGGCTACGAGTTCGGCATCGACACCTTCCTGCGGGTCGCGATGACGCTGGCCCGCGGCTGCCCGTCGACCGGGTGGATGTACTGCCTCGGCGCCACCCACGCCCTGCCCGCGGCCTCGCTGTTCGACGAGCGGGCGCAGGCCGAGCTCTTCGCCGGCGGCGACTTCATCTGCCCGGCCACCATCGTGCCGAACGGGAAGGCCGAGCGCGCCGAGGACGGCGGCTGGCGGATCGACGGCACCTGGAACTACTGCTCGGGCTCGCCGTACGCGACGCACTTCATGGGTCACGTCCCGGTGCCCGGCGAGGACGGCGAACCGCCCGCGCCGATGCTCTTCGTCGCTCCGCGCGCCGAGTTCCGCCGGCTCGACGACTGGGGCGGCCAGCTGGGCCTCAAGGGCAGCGGCTCGCACAGCATCGTGATCGAGGACGGCCGGGTCCCGGAGCACCTGACGCTCCCGCGGACGCACATGAGCGAGGTCGTCGTCGACGGGGGCACGCCCGGCTACCGGCTGCACGGCAACCCGGAGTACGGCGGCGGCTCGCTCAGCTTCATGCTCCTGGAGGTGGCCTCGCTCGCCGTGGGCATGGCCCAGGGCGCGCTGGACGCCTACGAGGAGCTGATGCTCTCCCGCACGACGCTGTTCCCGCCCGTGGTCACCCGCGCCGAGGACCCGGACTACCAGTTCTGGTACGGCGAGGCGGCCGGCATGATCGCCACGGCCGAGGCGGCCGTGCTGCAGGCGATCGCCCAGTGGCAGGAGCTGTGCGCCCGGGGGCCGGGCGCCTTCACCCGGGAGAACGACCTGCGCCTGGCCACCATCTGCCGCGAGGTGATCCGGCTGTGCTGGCACGCCGTGGAGGGGCAGCTGTTCCCGACGGCGGGTTCGAGCGCGGTGCGGCAGGGGGAGCGGATCGAGCGGGTCTGGCGCGACCTGTCCACCCTGCACAGCCACTCCGGGATCGGGGTCTTCCTGTCCGCGGTGACCACCCGGGAGCTGGCCCGTGCCCGGTTCGGCGTCAAGTGACCCGTCAACGAGCCGAGGAGCTCCTGCCATGACCGAGACCGAGCACGCCGTCGCGCTGCCCGGGGAACGCGCCTTCGCCGCCGCGACCGCCGTGTTCAACCTGGCCGCGCCGGTGCGGCCCGCGGCGGCGGTGACGGTCCGCACCGTCGGACAGGTCCAGGCGGCGCTGCGTCACGCCCAGCGCGCGGGCCGGTGGGTCCGGGTGCACACCACCGGGCACGCCGCCGGCTCGGCCCGCCCGATGGACGAATCCCTGCTGCTGCGCACCGAGCCCGCGGGCCCGGTCGTGATCGACCCGGTGGCCCGCACCGCGCGCGTCCCGGCGGGAACGCGCTGGGGCGCGGTGGTCGAGGCCGCCGCCGGGCACGGGCTGGCCGCGCCGCACGGCACCTCGCCCACGGTCGGCGTGGTCGGCTACCTGCTGCGCGGCGGGATCAGCTTCTACGGCCGCCGGGCCGGGCTCGCCGTGAACAGCGTCCGGGCGATCGAACTCGTCACCCCGGACGGCGAGTTCCGCCGCGTCTCGGCGACCGCCGACCCCGAGCTGTTCTGGGCCCTGCGCGGGGGCGGCGGCGGACTCGGCGTCGTCACCGCGATCGAGATCGCGCTCTTCCCGGCGGCCCGGGTGGTCACCGGCGCCGCCTTCTGGCCCGCCGCGCACGGCCCCGAGCTGCTGTCCCGCTGGCTGAGCTGGACCCGGGACGCGCCCGAGGACGTCACCACCGTGTTCCGGGTGATGAACCTGCCGGCCGTGCCGGAGATCCCGCCGGCCCTGACCGGCGGTCCGGTGGTGTGCCTGGCCGGTGTGGTGCTCAGTCCGACCGAGGACGGCCTGGCGACCGCCGAACGCCGGGCCGCCGACCTGCTCGGCCGGTTCCGGGCCGTCGCCGAGCCGGTGCTCGACACCTGGGAGACCACCACCCCGCCGGCCGTGGTCCGCACCCACATGGACCCGACCGATCCGGTGCCGGTGGTGGGGGACCACCTGCTGCTCTCCGAACTCGGCGCGGACGGCGCGGAGGCGTTCCTCCGGGTGCTCGGCGAGGGCTCGGGATCGCCACTGGTCAACGCCGAACTCCGGCAGCTCGGCGGCGCGCTCGCGCTGCCGGATCCGGACGGCGGGGCACTGAGCCACCTCGACGCCGCCTTCGCCTTCACCGCCGGCGGCCTGGCGCTCGACCCGGCCGCGACGGCGGCGGCCCGGGCGCACTGCGCCGAGGTCCGCTCCGCCCTGACGCCCTGGGACACCGGCCGGACCGCGCCGACCCTGGTCGAGCGGCTGGAGCAGCCGCAGCGGCACCTGTCCGCGGCCGACGTCGAACGGGTGGACCGGGTGCGCCGCCGGGTGGACCCCGCCGGGTGGCTGCGCCACGACGTGCCGCCGGGGGCCTCCGCCCGCTACTGACCGCCGCCGAGCGCGCGCCGCCCGGCGGCCCCGTGCGCGCCCGCCCGAGCGCCCGCCGTCGAACCACCTGCTGTCGAAGCGCCCTCCGTCGTCCGTTCGGAGGGCGCTTCGGCGTGTTCCCGGCCGGCCGGCGCGCGCTGCCCGCCACTCGCCGTCCGCCGGCCCGCGACGCGCGGGCGACCGCGGCCGGGTATCCGGGCCGATCGCCCATCGCCCATCGCCGATCGCGGGCGGCGGATCACCCATTTCCGATCACGCCGCCGGAGATTCTTTCGGCGGGAAAACAATTGGCAAAAGCCGTTCCCGGCCGGTGAGCAATGTGAGAGATGCCTTTGCGGGCGTCCGGCGTTCATGCTCGTGCAGTAGACCTGCGAGTGAAGTGGGATTCACCGTCGCATTTCGGGACCGCGGAACCAGGACCCCGGGCCTATTCGGCCCGCAGGAGTCGACCGCGGGAGTGCACTCGATGCGAAAGCAGGGTCGTACGCGATCTGCCGAGAGGGGAATTTCGGTGACAAACCGTGAACGATTCCGCAGACTGGTACCGGGCCTGGTGGTGATCATGGTGGCCGCCTCGCTGTTCTTCGCGGCGCGGAGCTCGGTCGCGGTGGCCGGGGCGGAAGGGGTCGCGAAGCAGTACGGCTTCAAGGAAATGCCCATCGCGATGCCGCCCGGCTACGACCAGCAGCCGATGAAGACGGTCCGGAAGGTGAACCCGGCCTACCAGAAGATCCGTTCGTGGATCTCCTCGGTCGGGGCCAGCATCGCGATCAACGACCTCACCGGGCACGGTGTGGCCAACAGCATGTGCATCGTCGACACCAGGACCGACAGCGTCGTCGTGACGTACACGCCGACCGCCCGGCAGGCCGACCGGTTCACGCCCTTCGTGCTGGACGGCAAGCCGCTGCCGATGGACGACACCATGGCGCCCACCGGCTGCACACCCGGCGACTTCAACAGCGACGGCCGGATGGACCTCCTGGTGACGTACTGGGGCCGCACGCCCATCCTGTTCATGGCCAAGTCGGACGCGACGACCCCCGCCGCGAGCTCCTACGTGCCGCGCGAGCTGGTGGCCTCGGAGTCGCTGGACGGGAAGTACCACGGCCCGCGCTGGAACACCGACGCGGACTACGTCGGCGACCTCGACGGCAGCGGACACCCGTCGATCGTGATCGGCAACTACTTCCCCGACTCCGACGTCCTCGACCCCAACGGTCTGAAGAACGTCGTGATGAACGACTCGCTGTCCAGTGCCAAGAACGCCGGCGGCGACCACGTCCTGCGCTGGCAGCAGAGCACCTCGGGGCCCGAGCCCACGGCGTCGTACGTGGAGGAGAAGGGCGCCATCCCCTTCGACGCGTCGACCGGATGGACCCTGGCGATCTCCGGCGCCGACCTGACCGGTGACGGACTGCCCGAGCTGTACGTCGCCAACGACTTCGGTCACGGGCACCTGCTGTACAACCGGTCGACGCCCGGGCACATCGAGCTCACCGAGGCCAAGGGCGAGCGCACCCCGACCACGCCCAAGTCCTTCGTGCTCGGCAACGGTTCCTTCAAGGGCATGGGCGTCGACTTCGGCGACCTCGGCCACGACGGCAAGTTCGACATGATGGTCAGCAACATCACCGTCGCCTGGGGCCTGGAGGAGAGCAACTTCGTCTGGATCAACAAGGCCAAGGACGAAGCCGACATGCGGAACAAGCTCGACGCCGGCATCGCGCCGTTCACCCAGGAGGCCCAGGAGCACGGCATGGCCTGGACCGGCTGGGGCTGGGACGCCAAGATGGGCGACTTCCTCAACAGCGGCGACCTCAACGTCCTCCAGGCCACCGGCTTCGTGAAGGGCAAGATCAACCGCTGGCCGTGGCTGCAGGAGATGGCCATGACCAACGACGACCTGCTGTCCAACCCCGCGATGTGGCCCAACGTCCAGCCCGGTGACGACATCGCCGGGGACGAGGCGATCGCCTTCTACGCCAAGACCCCCGACGGCCCGTACGTCAACATCAGCGAGCAACTGGGCATCGCCGTGCCCACCCCGACCCGCGGCCTCGCCACCGGCGACACCACCGGGACCGGGCGGCTGGACTTCGCGGTGGCCCGCCAGTGGGGCCCGCCCGCCTTCTACGCCAACACCTCGCCCAACCTGGGCAACCAGCTGAACCTGCGGCTCTACCGGCCGACCGCCGAGGGCGGGGCGGGCGAGGGCCTGGTGAACTCCGGGTCGCCGGCGTACGGCGCCACCGTGTGCGTGATGACCCCGGACGGCACCCAGATCTCCCAGCTCGACGGCGGCGGCGGCCACGGCGGCTTCCGCAGCTTCGACACGCGCTTCGGCCTCGGCTCCCACCAGGGTCCGGTCACCGTCGAGCTGCGGTGGCGGGACGCGAACGGCGGGATGCACAAGAAGACCGAGCAGCTCACCGCCGGTACGCACACCCTGATGCTGACCAGCGACGCCCAGGAGGTCCCGAACCGATGAGCGCCACCGCGCAGTCCCGCCCCGGCGGTGCCCCGGCCGCCGCGCCCCCCGCGCCCGCCGCCCCCGCGAAGCCCAAGGATCCGCGCTACCTCGCCCTGCGCAACTTCGCGATCTCCATCAGCGTGTTCAACGCCTTCGGCTACACCCTGCTCGGCTTCGAACAGCCCTGGTTGTGGCCGTTCATCGCGGTGTTCACCGCCTACACCTGCGAGATCTGCTTCGAGCTGATCAGCGGCTGGGCCCAGCGGCGCCCGCCGCGCTTCCTGGGCAACGGGGTGCGCGGGGTCTACGAGTTCCTGCTGCCCGCCCACATCACGGCGCTCGCGGTCAACATGCTGACCTACGGGAACAACCAGCTGCTGCCGATGTTCTTCGGGGTGGTCATCGGCGTCGGCGGCAAGCACGCCCTGCAGGCGCCGATCGCCGGCCGGATGCGGCACTACATGAACCCGTCCAACTTCGGGATCACGATGTCGCTGGTGTGCTTCGGGTCCTGGTTCAGCATCTCGCCGCCGTACCAGTTCACGGAGAACGCGAACACCTTCTTCCGGGTCATGATCCCGCTGATCATCGCCACCGCGGGAACGGTGATCAACGCGCTGCTCACCAAGCGGACGCCGCTGATCGTCGGCTGGCTCGGCGCGTTCGCCATCCAGGCGTTCGTCCGGCACTGGATCTGGGACGTCTCGCTGTACTCCGCGCTCGGCGCGATGACCGGCGTCGCCTTCGTGCTGTTCACCAACTACATGATCAGCGACCCGGGAACGACGCCGATGAAGGCCAAGGCCCAGTTCATGTTCGGCTCCTCGGTCGCCATGGTCTACGCGGTCCTGATGGTGTTCAACGTGGTCTACACGCTCTTCTACGCCACCACCATCGTCTGCGCCCTGCGCGGGATCGGATGGTGGGTCGCGCACCTGATCAAGCGGTCCCGGCAGGCGGACTCCGCCGGGGCGGGCGCCCCGGACGGGACGGCCGCGCAGCCGCAGCAGGTCGGGGCGGTCGCGGCCTGAGGCACCCGCGTGCGACACCGCGCACGACACCGCAACGGCGCTGTGGCGCTGCC
>NZ_JBHXEM010000225.1:0-7754 GCF_042724755.1 Kitasatospora sp. NPDC127067
CCAGCCCACCCCAGTTGACACCCCTCGCCCCCCCACACGTAGGCCTGGAGCTCATCCTGGTGGCCGCGCCCGCCAGCCGCGCCGGCGCCCGCCCCCCACCACCCACCATCGACCTCCATCCGCTTCCCATCACCGAGGTCAGCGATGCGCCGCTCCGCTCCGTCGGCTTCCTATCGCGCCGCAGAGGTAGCGCCAGTTCACGCTGTCGCCCGCCCCGCCCTTGCTATCCCGTCCGGCCGGACCGCACCGCTGCCCGCAGCGACCTGGTGCCCGGGCAGGTCGGGTGGCTGCGAGCAGTGTGAACCAATGAGGATCCAGCCGAGACGCTCACGCTCGCCCACCTGATCCGCCGGATGGAGCAAGTCCCCGCGCTCCTGGCGCGCTGGACGCGGCCGAGAAGGACACCACTCACGTGCTCGGCGACCGACTCGTGATCGCCCACTGGCCGCTCGACCGACCCGGGGACGGCACGAACCGGGACGAGGTGAGCCTTCGGCACACCCGTCCCCGAGACCGCCGAGCTGCTCACCGACCTGCGGGCCGTCGAACACGCGATCACCGCGCACAACCAGGCGGACCAGCCGCTCTCCCGGGCAGCCGGGGATCGCCGGAGCTGACCTCGTCCGCCGCCGTACTGCTTCCTGAGACCCGCCGAGCTGGAGGGGTGCGGATCACTGTCGGCTCGGCCAGGAAGAACACCGGACCGGGACGCGCGCGACTGTCCGTAATGAACGATTGTGTTCCCTATGCCCCGGGGATACCGTCGGTAGTGGTGAACGAATCCGCCGCCTGTCCGCCGTTCACCCCCGAACCCATTGGGGGACCTGCCATGGCCACCTCGCGCGCCCTGGCCGAGGCTTCGCCCGCGACCGCACGTCGGGGCCAGCACCCGGGGATAGCCCTCACCGTCATCGCAGCCACCCAGCTCATGGTCGTTCTCGACATCACGATCGTGAACATCGCGCTGCCGCACATCCAGCAGGCACTGAAGTTCAACACCACCGACCTGTCCTGGGTCATCAACGCCTACACCCTGACCTTCGGCGGGTTGCTGCTGCTCGGCGGGCGCGCCGGCGACATCCTCGGGCGGCGGCGGGTGTTCATGGTCGGTGTGCTGGTGTTCAGCCTGGCCTCGCTGCTCGGCGGCGTCGCGCAGTCCTCGGCCTGGCTGCTGGCCGCCCGAGCCTTCCAGGGCGTGGGCGGGGCCATCGCCTCGCCGACCGCGCTGGCGCTGATCGCCACCAACTTCAAGGAGGGCCAGGAACGCAACCGGGCCTTCGGGGTCTACTCCGCCGTCGCCGGAGCCGGCGGCGCGATCGGACTGCTGCTCGGCGGCATGCTCACCTCCTGGCTGTCCTGGCGCTGGGTGCTCTTCGTCAACGTGCCGATCGGCATCGCGATCGCACTGCTGGCGCCGCTCTACATCAACGAGTCCGAACGCCACCCCGGCCGCTTCGACCTGACCGGCGCCTTCACCGCCACCGCGGGCATGGTCTCCCTGGTCTACGGCTTCATCCGCGCCTCCGAACACGGCTGGACGGACCCCGTGACGCTCACCGCCTTCAGCCTCGCCGTGGCGCTGATTGCGGCGTTCGTGGCGAACGAGCGGCACGCACGACAGCCGATCATGCCGCTCCACCTCCTACGGGAGCGCAACCGCTCGGGCGCGTACACGCTGATGCTTTGCGTAGCCGCAACAATGTTCAGCATCTTCTTCTTCATCACCCTGTTCGTCCAGGAGATCCTCGGCTTCAGCCCGCTGCGGGCCGGCTTCGCGTTCCTGCCGATCAGCGTGGCGATCGTCGCCGCCGCCCAGTTCGCCGCCCGCAACCAGCTGCGCTGGGGCCCCAAGCCCTTCCTGGTCACCGGCTCGCTGCTGGTGCTGAGCGGGGTTGCCTGGGCGACGCAGATCGACATCGACAGCACCTACGTCGGCGGCATCCTCGGCCCGACCCTGCTGTTCGGCTTCGGCATGGGCTCGATCTTCGTCCCCGCCACCCTCACCGTCGTCTCCCACGTCGCCCCGCACGAGACCGGCGCGGCCACCGGCATGCTCAACACCACCCAGCAGGTGGGCGGCTCGCTCGGCCTGTCGATCCTGGTCACCGTGTTCGGCACGGCCAGCCGCAACGAGGCCCGGCAGCAGACCGGGGCGTTCCTGCGGCAGGCCACCCCGCAGCAGCTCGCCCAGGCCCGGGCCACCGGCCGGCTCCCGGCGCCGTACTCCTCGCAAGTGCTGGTGCACGGCATCGCCAGCGCCTTCCAGATGGGCCTGGTCTTCGCCGCACTGGCGGTGACGATCGCGGCGTTCGTCATCAAGATCCCCAAGCCGATGACACCCGTCATTCCACAAGGTCACCACACCCGATGACCAGGCTTTCCAACGACGCCCAGACGGAATAAGAACTCCTAACGAAATGATCTTCGAGGTGGTTGGATCACTCCGGGACCGTTGATCGGGGTGCGGGGTGGCTCGACCGAAGCCGTGGGAAGTCGATGACGAGTTGTGGGCTGTGATCGAGCCGCTGCCGCCCAAGGTCAAGCGCCGGACCCGGCATCCCGGGCGCAAGCGGCATCCGGACCGGCTGGTGTTCCAGGGCATCCTGTTCGTCCTGCACACCGGGATCGCGTGGGAACACCTCCCGCAGGAACTCGGCTTCGCCTCGGGCATGACCTGCTGGCGCCGCCCGGCCGAGTGGACCGAGGCTAAAGTCTGGCCCCGCCTCCACCAAGTCCTCCTCGCCAAGCTCCGCAGCGCGAACGCCCTGGACCTCTCCCGGACGGTGGTCGGCGGCTCCCATATCCCGCGTTAAAAGGGGCTCCAAGACGGGACGAAGCCCCGTTGACCGGGGCACGACGGGCAGCAAACATCACCTGATCACCGACGCCACCGGTATCCCGCTCGCAGCCACCCTGACCGGCGGCAACCGCAACGACGTCACCCGGCTCATCCCGCTACTTGAGGCGGTCCCACCAGTGCGGGGCAAGCGTGGACGTCCCCGGCGCCGGCCAGACATCCTCCTCGGAGACCGTGGATACGATCACGACAAGTACCATCGCCTCGTCTGAACTCTCGGGGTGAAGCCGGTGATTGCCCGCCGGGGCATCGAGCACGGCTCCGGCCTCGGTACCCAACGTTGGGTCGTGGAACGCGCGTTCGCCCATCTGCACTGGTTCCGCCGCCCGCGGATCCGCTGGGAGACAAGGGACGACATTCACGAAGCCTTCCTCACCCTCGGATGTGCGTTGATCTGCTGGCGGCGACTTGTCTCCCTACGCTGAAAGCATCGGAACCCAGTGATTCATCACCTGGTGCAGACGTTGCCTGTGGTCAGCGATCCAGTCGTCCGGGGGAACAAGCGGCACCCGCACGGTGACCATGGACCCCGACTCGTCCTCTACGACCACCTCCGGACAGTCACGCTTGCCGGTGAGCTGGATGGAGACGGACGGCCCTCTGTCCCATTCCATCCACACGACGTCCTCGTCGGCGTCGAGCCGGTTCAACGCGGTGGCCCAACTTTCAAGCTTCGAGGCTGACAGCACCAGGCCGATACGGCCGGACACGAACGGCGTCCTGACAACAATCTCGGCGTCGAGCCCGGCGCTCCAGCCCGGATCGCGGCCCAGAACGTTGACGGTGACGCTGTTCCCCTCGTCATCGGCGAGAGAGATGAGCTCCCTCAGAGCGATGTCGCCCATAGCTGTCCCTTCATCGGCAAGTATCGAGAGATCGTCCCCCTGCAAGGAGTGCATCCGCCACCCCATTTCGTTAGGGGTTCTAATACTCCAGTGCGACTTCGCGATCTACGTGCCTGCGGGGACGGAGAGTCACCGCCGGTAGTGGCTGCGACGTGCCGAAGCTTGGTGGCTTCTGCGCCAGTTCGACCAGTGCAGGAGTGCACGCAGGGACATGACGGGGCTGAACGGCGCACCAATCAAGCGGCGGATTTCCGGGACGGTCAGGTCGACCAACTCTCGGCTTCGGGCCGGGCGGTTCGGATCCGCAGGTCTGGTCGGCCGCGCGTCCTGAACGGCGATGGCCAGGAACGCGAGGGCGAGCATGGCCTGGGTGACGTGCCGGTGCCAGGTGGTCCATTTCCGGACTTGGTAGTGGTCCAGGCCGACCTGGCCCTTGGCCGCCTGGAAGCATTCTTCGATGCACCAGCGGGTGCCGGCGACTCGTTCGAGTTCGGACAGCGGAACGATCTGGGGTGACCAGCACAGGTAGAAGGCGAGTTCGCTGGTGGTGGGGTTGCGGCGGATCAGCAGGTGACGGTGGTCGCCGGTACCGATGTGCACCCAGGCCCAGTCGTAGTAGCGGGGACCCTTGGCCCCGGGACCGGCGCTTTGCCGGTACCAGGCTGAGGCGGGCAGGCGATCAGCAGCCTCGTCCGCGCTGATCGCGGTGCGGCCCTGGTTGATCCGCACCTTGGTCGCGCAGGAGACCGCCAGCACGTAGCCGACTTCGCGGGCCTCCAGTCCGGCTCGCAGGCCGGGGTCCTGGCCGTAGGTCTCGTCGCCGGTTACCCACGACGTGCTCACTCCGGCATCCAGCGCCGCCACGGTCATCTGCAGGGCGAGCCGTGGCTTGGTCGCTCGTGGTCGTGGCTCGGCGAGTTGCTGTTCCCGTCGCTGCCCCGGGTGGAGGTCTTCGGTGTCGAAGCGTCCGGTGCGGTGGTGCGGATCGCCGCCCGCGTGCTCCGGGTGCGTCATGCCCGGACTGCGGGACGTGGTCGGAGCGGGTCCACCGTTCCTACCTGCGCTATCCGTCGGATCTGCCCAGCTGCGGGCAGCCCGTGACGGTTGCCCTGCGGGTGCACCGCTTCGCCTGCCAGGCCCTGGTGTGCCAGGGCCGCCGCTTTCGGCAGAGGCGAACCCGAGACAGGTGACATGTCACACCCTATTGATAGCCCCGCCGATCTTGTGAGACGGTGCGTCACACGCTTCGGATACCTCCCACGTCCCCACGTCCGTGGCGCTCCGTTCGCGTTTCCCCCACAAAGGAATAGACGATGCGTCCGCTCTCACGCATGCCCAGACTGCTGGCCGCAGTCGCCGCGGCAGGCACCGTCCTGCTCGGCATATCCGCCGCACCGAGCCAGGCCGCCGCCCCCACGCCGGTCACCCCCGCACCGGCCGCTTCGAACACGTACCGGCCCTCCGGCAGCTCGTCGGAGGTGCCCGGCAGCCCGTTCGCCGATCCCGAGAGCCCCGCCGCGCCGCAGGCCCGCCCGCTCACGGCCGCACAGCTGCCGTTGGTCAACCCGCTGTCCGTCACGGCGCCGGCGGAGACCGGCGCGGACAAGGGCCTGGCCAAGTCCGCACCGCGTGCGCTCGCGGCGGAGCCGGTCACCGCCCAGTCGTGCACCCCGGCCGACTTCGCCGGCCGGACCGGGGCCGCCCTGGTGTCCTACGTCAAGGCCTCGACTCCCCAGTGCATCGGCTCGCTGTTCCAGCTCGGCGGCAGCCCGTACGCCTCGGCCCTGTTCCGCCAGAGCCAGATGGCGACGATGGCCGACGCCTTCCAGAGCGCCGCCGCCTCCTACCCCGGCGACAACTCCGCCGCCACCTGGCAGGTCGTCCTGTACCTGCGCGCGGGCTACTACGTGCAGGACAAGGACCTCGCGCACGTCGGCCCCTACGACGCGACGCTGACCGCCGCCGTGACGCGCGGTATCGACGCCTTCCTGGCCGGCCCGCACGCCGCGGACGTGACCGACGCGAACGGCCAGGTCGCGAACGATGTCATCATCCTCACCGACAGCGCCGGGCAGCAGGGCCGCTACCTGAACACCTACCGGCAGGTGCTGAACGGCTACACCGGCGCGTACGACAGCTCGAAGAACCTGCTCACCTACGTCAACAGCGCCCTGTCCGCGCTGGACCGGGGCCACGAGAGCAAGTCCTTCGTCGACGCCGTGACCGCCGACCCGGGCATCATCGACACCCTCGACGCCTTCACCCGCAACCACCACGACCTGCTCGGCACCTACCCCGGCTTCCTGGTCTCCAACGCCGGCATCGAGCTGACCCGGTTCGTCAAGTACCCGGCCTTCCAGGCCAGGATCCGCCCGCTGGCCAAGGCCCTGCTCGACAGCTCCTCGATGACCGGCCCCACCGCCCCGCTGTGGGTCGGCACGGCCAACACGGCCGCCTTCTTCGACAAGGACCAGTGCTCCTACTACGGCGTCTGCGACCTGAAGCAGCGCCTGACCAAGGCCGTGCTGCCGATCAGGCAGACCTGCAACGCCACCCTCACCATCCTGGCCCAGGACCTCACCGCGGCCGAACTCGCCGCCGTCTGCGCCGACCTCAAGGGTGAGGACGCGTACTTCCACAACCTCGTCCGCGACAACGGCCCCATCCCCGGCCAGTACGAGTCGTCCGTGCAGCTCGTGGTCTTCGCGAGCCAGGCCGACTACCAGACCTACGCCGGCGCGATGTACGAGGCGAACACCAACAACGGCGGGGTCACCCTGACCGGGACCCCGAGCGACCCGGCCAACCAGCCGGTCTCCCTCATGTACCGGCACTCGAACGAGAACGGCTTCACCGCCCGGATCTGGAACCTCAACCACGAGTACGCCCACGTCCTGGACGCCCGCTACGACATGAAGGGCGACTTCTACCAGCAGACCAGCGTGCCCGACCTGTGGTGGATCGAGGGCGTCGCCGAGTACGTCTCCTACACCTACCGCGGCGTCACCGACCTCAACGCGGTCTCCTGGGCCCCCAAGCACACCTACGCGCTCAGCACCCTGCTCCAGAGCACGTACCTGAACAGCGACGTCGTCCGCACCTACCACTGGGGCTACCTGGCCGCCCGCTACATGATCGAGCGGTTCCCGGGCGTCGTCCAGACCATGCTCGGCTACTTCCGCACCGGCGACTACGCCCGCGCCTACGCGTACTACAACGGCATCGGCACCGCCTACGACGCCGACTTCACCAGGTGGGTCGACACCTGCGCCACCGACACCTGCCTCACCGCGGGCACCCCGAAGGCGGCCTTCGACGTCACGGTGCGGGACCTGAACGTCCAGCTGACCGACCGTTCCACCGAGACTGCCGGCAAGGGCAGCATCATCGGCTGGGCCTGGAACCTCGGCGACGGCACCACCGGTACCGCGGCCTCCCCGTCGAAGTCCTACCGCGCTGCCGGTACCTACACCGTCACCCTCACCGTCACCGACAGCAACGGCAAGACGGCCACCACGACCCGGACCGTCACCGTCACCGCGCCGGCCGCACCGGCGGCCTGCACCGACCCCGACGCCCGGAAGCTGGACTACAACTGCTTCCGGAGCGGCCGCTCCGCCGACGCCGGAAGCTCGGACCAGATGTACATCTACATGCCGGCCGGCACCACCACGCTGACCGTCTCCACCACCGGCGGCACCGGGACCGCCTACCTCTACTACAGCCCGGACCGCTGGGCCTCCAACACGGACTACGCCGCCTCCTCCACGAACAGCGGCACCACCCAGACCGTGACCGTCACCAACACCACGGCCGGCTACCGCTACATCACCCTTTACGGCAAGACCGCCTTCAGCGGCGTCACCGTCACCACCCAGTACTGACCGGCGTGTGAGCCCGGATGCCCTGGCTCACGCATCCCCGGGGATGCGTGAGCCAGGGCATCCATGTGGGCCTCTGCGGCGGGCGATCACCGGCTTGATGCCCTGCTTCCACACCAGGCGCCGGTACTTGTCGTGGTCGTAGTCCCGGTCGGCGAGCAGGACGTCCGG
>NZ_JBHXEM010000226.1:0-7512 GCF_042724755.1 Kitasatospora sp. NPDC127067
TTCGACGGACACCAGCCCCACACCCCCGACGAAGTCCGCGAAGCACTCCAACTCGGCGCCGACACCCCCGTCATCACCCTCGACGCCCGCCGCCGCGACAGCGCCAAGAGCGCCCTCATCACCCTCGTCGAACACGCCCTGCTGGCCCGACTGCGGTGATCGCGCACGACCGTGGCCCGCGGGACCTCCGGCGAGGTCCCGCGGGCCACAGGCGCGTTCGGGGCGACTACTCGGTGGGCTCCAGGCCGGCCCGGATCAGGCCGTAGGTGTACGCGTCCTCCAGTGCCAGCCAGGAGGCGGCGACCACGTTGTCGGCCACGCCCACCGTCGACCAGGTGGCGGCGCCGTCGGTGGACTCGATCAGCACCCGGGTCTTGGAGCCGGTGCCGTGCTGGCCCTCCAGGATGCGGACCTTGTAGTCCACCAGCTCGAAGGTGGCCAGCGGCGGGTAGATGCCCTCCAGGGCCGCGCGCAGCGCCTGGTCCAGCGCGTTGACCGGGCCGTTGCCCTCGCCGGTGGCGATCCGGCGCTCGCCCTTGGCCCACAGCTTGACGGTGGCCTCGTTGCCGGTGAAGCCCTTCGGGCCCTGCTCGCTGATGGTCCGCCAGGACTCCAGCGTGTAGAAGCGGTCCCGGCCGCCGCGCACCTCGTCGCGCAGCAGCAGCTCGAAGGAGGCGTCGGCGGACTCGTAGGTGTAGCCGAGGTTCTCCTGCTCCTTCACCCTGGCCACCACCCGCCCGGCCAGGTCCCGGTCGCTGGAGAGGTCGTAGCCGAGCTCCTTGCCCTTGAGCTCGACGGAGGCCCGGCCGGCCATGTCGGAGACCAGCATCCGCATGGTGTTGCCGACCCGCGCGGGGTCGATGTGCTGGTAGAGGTCCGGGTCGACCTTGATCGCGGAGGCGTGCAGGCCCGCCTTGTGGGCGAAGGCCGAGAAGCCGACGTACGGCTGGTGGGTGGAGGGGGTCAGGTTGACCAGCTCGGCGATCGCGTGCGAGATCCGGGTCATCTCGGCCAGCCGGCCCGCGGGCAGCACCCGGCGGTCGTACTTGATCTCCAGCGCGCCGACCACCGGGAACAGGTTGGCGTTGCCGACCCGCTCGCCGTAGCCGTTGGCGGTGCACTGCACGTGGGTCGCGCCGGCGTCCACCGCGGCCAGGGTGTTGGCCACCGCGCAGCCGGTGTCGTCCTGGGCGTGGATGCCGAGCCGGGCACCGGTCCTGGCGAGCACCTCGGCGACGATCTCCCGCACGCCGGCCGGCAGCATCCCGCCGTTGGTGTCGCAGAGCACCACGACGTCCGCGCCGGCCTCGTGCGCGGTGCGGACCACCGACACCGCGTACTCGGGGTTCGCCCGGTAGCCGTCGAAGAAGTGCTCGCAGTCGATGAACACCCGCCGCCCCTGGGAGCGGAGGAACTCGACGCTGTCCCGGACCATCTCCAGGTTCTCGTCCAGGGTGGTGCGCAGCGCGAGCTCCACGTGCCGGTCGTGCGCCTTGGCCACCAGGGTGATCACCGGGGCGCCGGAGGCGACCAGCGCGGCCAGCTGCGGGTCCTCCGCCGCCCTGCCGCCGGCCCTGCGGGTGGCGCCGAAGGCGACCAGCCGGGCGTGCTCCAGCTCCAGCTCGGTGGCGGCGCGGGCGAAGAACTCGGTGTCACGCGGGTTGGCGCCGGGCCAGCCGCCCTCGATGAAGCCGACCCCGAACTCGTCCAGGTGCCGGGCGATGGCCAGCTTGTCCGCCACCGTCAGGTTGATGCCCTCCCGCTGTGCTCCGTCGCGCAGCGTGGTGTCGAACACGTGGAAACTGTCGTCGGTACGGGTGACCTCGGTCATGACCCCTGGTTCTCCGTTTCGGGGAGGAAGGTACTGCTCTGCCGGACTTTCTCGTCCCGGCTCCACTGTCCATGATCCCGCGCGCGGTCCCGGTGTCCCCGGGCCCCTTGTGAGGGCCGTCGGCCGGTCCGGGAGAAACAAAAAGACCCCTCGCGGGTGCGAGAGGTCTGCGCGCGGGTCTGGACGCTAGTGGTCGCTCCGCATCGGGTCGTGCGGGAAGCGGTCACTGCGGACCGGCGCGCCTGCTGCTAATCATCAGCGAAAGCGAGGACACGCTCGCAGTCTGGCACAGCTGCCCGGGATCCGGCCCGCTCGTCTCGCGATGCGAAACGGGCGGGCCGGGCCGGACGGGCGCGGGCCGGGCCGGGCGGGCAGGCGCGGGCCGGGCGGGCAGGCCGGAAGGGCGCGCCGGGCCGGGCGGTGCCGGACGGGGTGCGGCGATCAGACGATCTTGTGCAGCCAGTGGTGGGTGTCCGGGGTCTGGCCGCCCTGGATCGACAGCAGGGCCTTGCGCAGCTCCATGGTGACCGGGCCGGGCTCGCCGGCGCCGACGGTCCAGTCGGCGGCGGCGGACTTCACCGAGCCGACCGGGGTGATGACGGCGGCGGTGCCGCAGGCGAAGACCTCGGTGAGGGTGCCGTCGGCGTTGGCCTGCTGCCACTCGTCGGTGGAGATCCGGCGCTCCTCGACCGCGTAGCCGAGGTCGGCGGCCAGCTGGAGCAGCGAGTCGCGGGTGATGCCGGGCAGCAGGGCGCCGGACAGCTCCGGGGTGACGATCCTGGCGTCCTTGCCCTCGCCGAAGACGAAGTACAGGTTCATGCCGCCCATCTCCTCGACCCACCGGTGCTCGGCGGCGTCGAGCCAGACCACCTGGTCGCAGCCCTTCTCGGCGGCCTGGGCCTGGGCGACCAGCGAGGCGGCGTAGTTGCCCGCGCACTTGGCGGCGCCGGTGCCGCCGGGCGCGGCCCGGACGTACTCCTTGGACAGCCAGACCGAGACCGGCTTGATGCCGCCCTGGAAGTAGGCGCCGGCCGGCGAGGCGATGATCATGAAGAGGTAGGAGTTGGCCGGGCGGACGCCCAGGCCGACCTCGGTGGCGAACATGAACGGGCGCAGGTAGAGGCTCTGCTCCGGCTCGTTCGGCACCCAGTCCTGCTCCTGGCGGACCAGCAGCTCGACGGCCTCGACGAAGGTCTCCACCGGCAGCTCCGGCATCGCCAGGCGGCGGGCCGAGGCCTGGAAGCGGGCGGCGTTGGCCTCCGGGCGGAAGGTGGCGATGGAGCCGTCGGCCTGGCGGTAGGCCTTCAGGCCCTCGAAGATCGCCTGGCCGTAGTGCAGGGTCATGTTCGCCGGGTCGATCTCCAGCGGGGCGTACGGCGCCAGCTGGGCGTCGTGCCAGCCCACGCCCTCGGTCCAGCGGACGGTGACCATGTGGTCGGTGAAGACCCTGCCGAAGCCGGGGTTGATCAGCCGGGCCTCGCGCTCCGCTGCGGACAGCGGGTGGGCGGAGGGCTTGAGGTCGAACGTGATGGGCGCCTGGGTGGCCGTGCTCATGGCTGTTTCCTTCACCGTGGGGTTGGTCCGGGCCGCCACCGCTGCAGATACGTTTCGGCAAAATTCGCCGGAATGGACGCACAACGGCACGACCCACTGTCGATACTCGCATCCAGAGGGCCGTGCCGAACAGCTGTCCGCCCTTTTTTCGAGGGCGGCGAGCTGCGGTTATGCGGTCCGGCCCGCCGGGCCGGAAACCTTGTCGGATCCGGCCCGTCGGCCGGAACTCCGCTCCTGGGTCCGGCCCGTCAGCCGGATACTCGGGCGGCGAGCGCGTCGCCGACCTGGGAGGTGCTGCGGGTGCCGGAGCGCTCGGCCAGGTCCGCCGCCACCGCGGCCTCGACCCCGGCGGCCTCGGCGGCGAAGCCGAGGTGCTCCAGCAGCATCGCGACCGACAGCACGGTGGCGGTCGGGTCGGCCTTGCCCTGGCCGGCGATGTCCGGCGCCGAGCCGTGCACCGGCTCGAACATGGACGGGAACTCGCCGCTCGGGTTGATGTTGCCGCTCGCGGCCAGGCCGATCCCGCCGGTGACGGCGGCGGCCAGGTCGGTCAGGATGTCGCCGAACAGGTTGTCGGTGACGATGACGTCGAAGCGCTCCGGCTGGGTGACGAAGAAGATGGTCGCCGCGTCGACGTGCAGGTAGTCGGTGGTGACCTCGGGGAACTCCTCGCCGACCTCGGCGAAGATCCGCGTCCACAGGTGCCCGGCGTGCACCAGCACGTTGTTCTTGTGCACCAGGGTGAGCTTCTTGCGCGGCCGCGCCTGCGCCCGGCGGTAGGCGTCGCGCACCACGCGCTCGATGCCGTACGCCGTGTTCAGGCTGACCTCGGTGGCCACCTCCTGCGGCGTCCCGGTGCGCAGCGTGCCGCCGTTGCCGACGTACGGGCCCTCGGTGCCCTCGCGGACGACCACGAAGTCGATCTCCGGCTCGCCGCCCAGCGGGGACCGCACCCCGGGGAAGAGTCGGCCCGGACGCAGGTTGATGTGGTGGTCGAAGGCGAACCGCAGCTTGAGCAGCAGCCCCCGCTCCAGCACGCCCGACGGCACGCTCGGGTCGCCGATGGCGCCCAGCAGGATCGCGTCGTGCGACTTCAGCTCCGCCAGCACGTCGTCCGGCAGCGTCTCCCCGGTCCGGTGGTAGCGCCGGGCGCCGAGGTCGTACTCGGTGGTCTCCAGCTTCACGTCGGCGGGGAGCGCGGCACCCAGGACCTTGAGGCCTTCGGCCACGACTTCCTGGCCGATGCCGTCACCGGGAACAACTGCGAGACGAATGGTGCGAGACATGCTCGGACCCTACTCCGCCGTCCCAGGTACTGACACCTGCCGTCCACGATGCGGACTGCCGCGGGTCGTCCGCGGTGCAACCGGTGGCCGGCGGCCCCAGCCGCTCCGGCATCTCCGCATCGGCGGCCGCTGCCACCGGAACACGGCCGCGGGCCGAATCCCGCCGGTGCCGTCCCATCACCCCTTCGAGGGGGCGCGCGTGACGTCGGGGGCGCCTGGGGCGTGCTTAGGGTGGGCGGGTTCGGCGAAGCGCGTGGAACGGGGTGCGGATGGGCGAGCGGCGGCGGGAGGTGCTGGTCTGCGGGGGTGCCGCGGGGCTGGCCGCGGGCGGGTACGGGCTGGCGGCGGCGCTGAGCGGGCAGTGGCCGGCCGGGGCGGGGGCGGTCGCCGTGCCCTACCACGCCCACCTGTGGGACCTGCTGCACGGGCAGGCCGCCGGGGACCTGCTGGTCAACTGGAACAGCGGCTACGGCGCCCCGTTCCTGGCGGACTTCTTCGCCTACCTGATGAACCCCTTCTCCTGGCCCACCGCGCTGCTCCCCCGCGACCAGGGCCGGCTCGCCGTCCTCCTGGTCACCCTGGCCACCATCGGCCTCGGCACCGCCCTGATGACCCGGCTGCTCGGCCTCCTCCACCCGGGCCCGCGCCGGCTGCGGGCACTCGCCGCGGTCGGGTACGGGCTCTGCGCCTGGGTGCTGGACGTCGGCGGGGCGGCCCCGATGTGGCTCTGGGGCCTGGTCTCGCTGCCCCTGCTCGGCCTGGCCGCCGACTGGTGCCTGCGCGAGCGGCACTGGGTGGCCGGCGCGCTGTGCGTCGCGCTCGCCTGGGCGGGCAACCTGTACACCGCCGCGCTGGCGACCCTGGCGGCCGCGCTCCTGTTCGCCGTCCGGCTGTTCGCCGCCCCGCGCCCGCTGCGCCACCGGGTCCGGGCCACCGGCCGGGCCGTCACCATGGCCACCGCCGGGGTGCTGCTCGCCTCCCCGGTGCTGTTCGTCGCGGTGCTGGCCGCCCGCCGGGCCCAGCCGGAGTCCCCGGTCGAACCGCTCGGCCCGTCCGGCGTCGGCGCCCACCTCGCCCGGCTGCTGCCCGCCACCCACGGCGGGCAGCGGCTGCCGGACGTGGCGATCGGCGTCTTCGGCCTGCTGGTGGTGTGCGGGTTGCCGTTCAACCGGCGGGTGCGGCCGCGGGAGCGCGCCCTGTGGTGCACGGCACTGGCGCTGGTGGCGGCCGGCTTCCTCTGGACCCCGACCGTGCTGGTCTGGCACGGTCTGGCGATCCCGGCCGGCGGGCCGTACCGGGTGGCCTTCGTGCTCAGCGGGCTGCTGGTGCTGGCGGGCTGGGTCTCGCTGGCGCACCGTCCGGACCGGCTCACCGTGCTGGGCGGCGCCGCCGTGGTGGCGCTGATCGCGGGCCTGGCGGCGGGCCGGCACACGGTGCGCCCGGCCACCTGGGTGCTGCTGGCCGTCGGCGGCGCCGTCCTGGCGGCCGCGCTGTGGCTGCTGGACCGCCGGCACTCCGACCGGCGGGCGAACGCGCTGGCCACCTGGGTGATCGGCGGCGCGGTGCTGGGCAACGCCGTCTGGTCGGGGTACGCGGCGCTCGGCTCGGCCCCCTCCGACGACGTCTCCCCGGCGGCGGTCCGGGCCGGGCACGCGACGCTGCGCGCGGCCGACGACTGGCCGCGCGGCCGCAGCGACCCCGGGCCGCACGCCTTCACCCCGAACGACCCGCTGCTGCTGAACGGCCAGGGCGGCGGCTGGTTCAGCAGCTACCTGCCGACCGTCACGGCCCTGCTGCTGCACGACCTCGGCGCGGGCTGGACGGCCGGCGGGCGGCAGACCGCGAGCGTCACCGACCCGGTCGGGCAGGCGCTGTTCGGGGTCCGCACCCACCTCGACGAGGGGCCGGCGCCGCGCCCCTTCACGCCTGTCCGGGCGGCCGCCACGCCGCCGCTGGTCACCGTGCTGCCCCCGGGCTCCCGGCCGGAGAGGTCCTCGGTCTGGGCCCGGCAGGAGTCGCTGCTCGGCAGCCAGGTGTACGACGCCCCGCTGCCCGTCCCGGCGGGCGGGCCGGCGCCCACCCTGCACGGCACCAGCGGCTGGTCGGTGCCGGGCGGCGGGGAGGGCACGGTGTTCACCGCCGCCTGCACGCCGGGCGGGACGGCCTACTTCCACGGGCTCTGGTACCGGGGCACGGTCAGCGGCCTCGGCAGCGCCTTCCGCAGCGACGGCGAGCAGCCCACCACCGCCGTGCCGATCCACCGGCTGGGGACCGTCCCGGCGGACGGGGTGGTCCGGGTGACGCTGCGGTCGGACGTGGTGAGCCAGGTGCCCGCCCGCCCGATCGGCTGCCTGCGGGCCGGTGCCCTGGAGGCCGCGGTCGCCCGGCTGACCGCGACCGGCGCCACCCGGGTGGAGGCCGGCGGGCACACCCTCACCGCGGCCCTGCCGGCGGGTTCCACCGGCACCGCGCTGCTCTCCGTCCCGGCCACCGAGGGCTGGACCTGTGCGGTGGACGGCGGCCGCCGCGCCGCCCCCACGCCCGTGCTCGGCATGATCGGCGTCCCCCTGGGCGACGGCGCCTCCCGGATCGCCTGCGCCTTCCGGCCGCCCGGGCTCACCGAGGGCCTCGTCGTCGCCTCCGCCACCGCCGCCGTCCTCGCGCTGGTCGCCGTCTTCGCCCGGCTCTCGCGCCGACCCACCCGTCCCCCGCGCCGCGACCGCCGCCGGGCGGCGCGGCCGGCCGGAGCGTGACGGGGGCGGGCGGAGCGTGACGGGGGCGGGCGGAGCGTGACGGGGGCGGTCGAGCCGCCGGAACGTGCCGGGGCGGCCCGCCGGAGTG
>NZ_JBHXEM010000227.1:0-7403 GCF_042724755.1 Kitasatospora sp. NPDC127067
GGAGTCGGGGGACTCCTGCGGCCCTCGGCGCACAGCCGGACGGGGGTCGTCGCCCGGTCAGGCGGTGCGGTCCAGGTCGCCGCGCTGCACCGGGTGGGCGAAGGGGGCGCCGTCCGCGTAGCGGGCCAGCTCGTCCGCCGCCGCGGCCGCCATCCGCCGCAGCTCGCCGCCGAGCGAGCCGGCGACGTGCGGGGTGAGCAGGACGTTGGGCAGGTCGTAGAGCGGCGAGTCGGCGGGCAGCACCTCCGGGACGGTGACGTCCAGGACCGCGTGGAGGCGGCCCGAGACCAGCTCCTCGACCAGGGCGTCCTGGTCGATCAGCGACCCGCGGGAGGTGTTCACCAGCGTCGCCCCGTCGCGCATCAGGGCGAGCCTGCGGCGGTCGATCATGTGCCGGGTGCCGGGCAGTTCGGGCGCGTGCACGCTCACCACGTCGCTGCGCCCGCACAGTTCGTCGAGCGTCACCGAGCGGGCGCCCAGCGCGGCTGCCTCGGCCTCGTCCACGTACGGGTCGTGGAGCAGCAGCTCCAGGTCGAAGGGGCGGAGCAGTTCGAGGACCCGCCGACCGATCCGGGAGGCGCCGACGATGCCCGTGGTGCGCCGGTAGTTGCCGGCTCCGGGGTAGGCGGCCTGCCAGTCGTGCGGGGCCCGCCGTTCGCGGTAGTCGGCGCTGAGCCTCAGCACCTGCTTGTTGGCGAGCAGCACGTTGGCGACGGTGTACTCGGCGACGGGCAGGGCGTTGGCCCAGGCGGCCGAGGAGACCTGGATGCCGCGCTCCCAACAGGCCTCGGTGACATGGTGCTTGACCGATCCGGCGGCGTGGACGACGGCGCGCAGCCGGGGCGCGGCGGCGAGGACGGCCTCGTCGAGCGGGGGGCAGCCCCAGCTGCTGACGATCACCTCGGTCTCGGCGAGGACGGCGGCCGCCTCGGGGCCGGTGAAGTCGTCGACGACGAACACGGGGTCGAGTCGGGCGAGGGTGGTGAGCCGCTCCATGGTCTCGTCGTCGACCAGCCGGTCGACGAGGTCCGGGGTCATGGCCAGCAGGGCGCGCGGGCGCCGGCGCGGCGATGCGGGTGAACTCCCGTTCACAGCGGTCGGGTTCGGCGGATTGGACACGTGGTTCTCCGGCGCGGTCGTGGAGTTGGCGGTCTGGTGGGTCACTTGACGCTTCCCGCGGTCAGGCCGGCCTTCCAGTGGCGCTGGAGGGCGACGAACGCGACGACCAGCGGCACGACGGCCAGCAGCGAGCCGGTGACGACCAGCGGGTAGAACTCGGGGAACGCGTGGGTCTGGGTGTTCCACGCGTAGAGGCCGAGGCTGACCGGGAAGAGCCGGTTGTCGGAGAGCATCACCAGCGGCAGGAAGAAGTTGTTCCAGATCGCGGTGAACTGGAACAGGAACACCGTGACGAAGCCCGGCATGACCATCCTGAGCCCGATCGACCAGAAGGCGCGCAGCTCGCCCGCACCGTCCGTGCGGGCGGCCTCCAGCACCTCACCGGGGATGTAGCCGGCACAGAACACCCGGGAGAGGTAGACGCCGAAGGGGTTCACCAGGGAGGGCAGGAAGACCGCCCAGAAGGTGTTGGCGAGGCCGAGTTCGGAGGCGAGCAGGTACATCGGCAGGGCCAGGGCCGTGGTCGGCACCAGCACGCCGAGCAGGACCAGCCCGAACAGCTTCTCCTTGCCGGGGAAGGCGTACACGTGGAAGGCGTAGCCGGCGCCGACGCAGACGAGGGCGCAGAGCAGGGCCCCGACACCCGCGTAGAGCAGCGAGTTGAGGTACCAGCGGAAGTAGATGCCGTCGCCGGTGGTGGCGAGGGCGTGCAGGTTGGCGCCGAGGTTCCAGTTGGACGGGGTGAGGCCGTGGCCGCCGAGGAGGTCGCCGGTGTTCTTGGCGGCGGCGGTGAGCAGCCAGCCGAGCGGCAGCAGCGTGTAGGCGGCCGCCAGCACGAGGGCGCCGTTGACGGCGGCCCTGGACAGCGTCCAGGGCGTGCGCGGGCTGCGGTCGCGGCCGGCCCGGGGGGCGCGCGGGCGCGGGCGGGTGTCGCGTTCGGGGGCGAGGGTGGTCATGCCGAGTCCTCCGTCCGGCGGGCGGGGCGGGTGCGGGTCGCCCAGGTGACGAGGAAGGACAGGACGGCCGCGGTGATGGCGAGCAGCACCGAGGAGGCGGCGGCGAGGCCGTAGTCGCCGCGGTCGAAGGCGGCGGTGTAGGCGTACATGTTGGGGGTCCAGGTGCTGATGACGCCGGGTGAGGCGCCGTGCAGGATCATCGGTTCGGTGAACAGCTGGAGGGAGCCGATCACGGTGAACAGGCCGACCATCACGATCGAGGCGCGGATCAGCGGGATCTTGATGCTGAGGACGGTGCGCAGCGGGCCGGCGCCGTCCACGACGGCGGCCTCCAGCACCTCGCGGGGGACGGCCTGGAGCGCGGCGTAGAAGATGACGGTGTTGTAGCCGACCCACTCCCAGAGCGCGATGTTGACCACGGCGGGCAGCGGGTTGCCGAGCAGGTCGGGGCTGCTCCCGACGGAGTTCAGCGCCTCGATGACGGGGCTGATGCCGGGGGTGTACAGGTACATCCAGATCAGGGCGGCGATGATGCCGGGCACCGCGTGCGGCAGGAACAGCGCGAGCTGGAAGAAGCGGCGGGCGCGGGCCAGCGTGGAGTCCAGGAGCAGCGCGAGCGCCAGGGACAGGCCGACCATCAGCGGGATGTACAGCAGGCAGTACAGGGCCGTGGTCCGGAAGCCGTCGAGGAAGGCCGGGTCGCCGAGGGCGCGGGTGTAGTTGCCGAGGCCGGTGAAGACCGTCTCGACGCCGCCGAAGCCGAGGCCGGAGCGGTGCTCCGTGTAGAGGCTGAGGTAGAGGGCGTACCCGATCGGGACGAGCGTGCAGGCGGTGAAGAGGATCAGGAACGGCGCGAGGAGCACGGCCGGCGCGCCGTACCGCCCGGACCGGCGCCGCCCGCCGGTGGGGCGGGCGGGCGCGGCGCGGACGGCGCGGTCGGTCGGGGCGGTGGTCACTGGGCGACCTTGATTCCGCGGTTCTTCAGCTCGGCGACGGTGGCCTGCTGCGCGGCGTCCACGGCGGACTGGACGGTGCCGCCCTGGGTGAGCTTTCCGAAGGCGTCCTTGAGGGAGGTGTTGGTGGCGCCCATGGCCGGGCCCCACTGCCAGCCGGGCTTGATGGACTTGGCGGCGTCGGCGTAGATCGCGTAGACGTCCTGGCCGCCGTAGAAATCCGTCTTGAAGGCGGCCTGCGCGACGGACACCAGGGCCGGGGCGGCCGGGTAGGCCGAGGAGGTGCCGGAGGCGATGCGGGCGTTGAAGCCCTCGGGCGTGCTGGTGGCCCAGGTGGCGAACTCCACCGCGGCCTTGGCCTTCCTGCTGTTCTTGGAGACCGCGAAGGTGGTGCCGCCGACCATGCCGCTGGCGGGGTTGCCGTCCCAGGTGGGGACGGGGGCGACGGCCCACTTGCCGGAGGCGTCGGGGACGGTGCCCTTGAGCACGCCGCCGCCCCAGGAGGCGCCGAGGTAGCCGGCCGTCTCGCCCTTCTGCAGGGAGGCCGTCCACTGCTGGCTGAAGGACGGCATGACCCGGACGAGGTCGTCGTTGATCAGCTGCTGCCAGTAGTCGCCGACCTTCCTGCTCTCCGGGCCGGTGGCGTCGACCTTCCAGGTGTCGCCCGAGCTCTTGAACCAGTGGGCGTCGGCCTGCCAGGCCATGGCCTCGAAGGTGGTCGGGTCGTCGGGGAAGAAGGTGGCGATCCGGGCGTCCGGCCGGGCCTCCTTCAGCTTCCGGGCGGCGGTGCGGAATTCGTCCCAGGTCTTCGGCGCGGTGATGCCGGCCTGGTCGAAGAGGTCCTTGCGGTAGTAGAAGGCCTGCGGGGAGGCGTCCAGTGGCAGGGCCCAGGTGGTGCCGCCGAGGGTGGTCAGCTCCAGGGCCTGGTTCAGGTACTTGGCCTTGACGCCGTCCGTGACGAGCTTGCCGATGTCCTGCACGGCGCCCTGGCTGACGAAGTCCGGCAGCTGCGAGTACTCGACGTTGAACACGTCGGGCGCGTTGCCCGCCTTGACCGCGTTGGAGATCTTGGCGTAGCCGCCGGCGACGCCGGAGGGGATCTCCTCGTAGGTCACCTGGATGTTCGGGTGGGTGGCGTTGAAGGCGGCCACGACCTCCTTGGTGCCCTTGGCCCAGCCCCAGAAGGTGAGGGCGACGGGCTTGCCGTCCTCGGCGCCACCGCTCGACGAGTCGCTGCCGCAGGCCGCGAGGGACGTCATGCCGAGGGCGGACGCGACGAGGGCGGCGGCCAGACGGGGGGCTCTGCGGACGCGGGTGGGGGTGGTGGACATGGCTCGTCTCCCGGTGGAGGGGGTGTGCGGGGTGGGGCCATCCTGGGACCGCGCTTCGATCGAAGTCAAGGGTTCTGGATCAAATGATCCGCTTCGATCTGGCACACCCCGCAATGTTCGGGCTTCTTTACGGGAAAGCACCCTTTCCGTGATGTTTTCCCCTGTCATCTCGGATCATTTGATCAATATCATGGACGATCGATCTGGGTTCTGCCCGGATCCGATCCCGCCACGGACCGACCACCCCCCGCCACCGACCGAGGAGCCCCGGCATGCCCCCGATCGAGCTACCCCCCGAAGACCGCTCGCTCAGCCCCCTCACCGGCTGGACCAGGGCCCACTGGGAGGCCGCCGCGGACGGCCTGCTGGCCGCCGTCCGCCGCCACGCGGGCCCCGAACACGCCCTGATCGCACTGCCCGGCGACCGCCCCAGCTGGTCGGGGCCCCGCTCGGACGGGCTGGAGGGGTACGCCCGGACGTTCCTGCTGGCCGCCCTCCGCGTCGCGGGTGCCCGCGGCGGCGACCCCCACGGGCTGCTCCCGGCCTACGCCGAAGGGCTCGCCGCAGGCACCCGCCACCCCACCACCGAACGCGACCTCACCGACGCCGACCCGGTCTCCTGGCCGGTGATCACCGACCGGGGCCAGGCCATGGTCGAGGCCGCCTCGATCGCCCTGGCCCTGCGGATCACCCGCCCCTGGCTCTGGGACCGCCTGGACGAGGACGTGCGCGCCCGGGCCGGCGCCTGGCTGGCCCAGGCCCTCCACCGGGCCCCGGTGGACAACAACTGGTGGCTCTTCCCGCTGACCGTCGGCGGCTTCCTCGCCGAGGCGGGCATCGACACCGCGGCCGCGGAGCGGGCCGTGGAACGCGGCCTGGCGAGGATCGAGACCTGGTACCGGGGCGACGGCTGGTACACCGACGGGCGCCCGCGCGCCTTCGACCACTACAACGGCTGGGCCTTCCACCTCTACCCCGTCCTCCACGCCCACCTGGGCGGCGACCGGCACCTGCTCGACCTGTACGGCGGCCGGCTCGCCGCCCACCTCGACGACTGCGCGCACGCCTTCGGCTCCGACGGCGCCCCCGTCCACCAGGGCCGCTCGCTCACCTACCGCTTCGCCGCCGCGGCCCCGCTGTGGGCCGGAGCGCTCTGCGGGAACACCCCGCTGTCCGCGGGCACCACCCGCCGTCTCGCCTCCGGCGCCCTGCGGTACTTCCTCGACCGCGGCGCACTCGACGCCGAGGGCCTGCTCACCTCCGGCTGGCACGGGCCGTACCCGCCGATGGTCCAGCCGTACTCCGGGCCCGCCTCCCCGTACTGGGCGGCCAAGGGCTTCCTCGGGCTGCTGCTGCCGCCGGAGCACCCGGTCTGGACGGCCGTCGAACAGCCCGGACCCGCCGAACTCGGCGACGCCGTCCGGCCGCTCCCCCGGCCCGGCCGGCTGATCCAGTCCACCGCCGCCGACGGCCTCGTCCGGGTGCACAACCACGGCAGCGACGACCAGCCCGCGGACGAGGTGCTGCCCGACGACCCGCTCTATGCGCGCCTCGCCCACTCCACCGCGACCGGGCCGGTACTGAACGGACCGCCGGACAACCACCTCGGCCTGGTGGTCGGCGGCACGCTCACCGAGCGCGGCCGGATCCGGCCGCTCGGCGCCGGCGACGGCTGGGCCGCCTCCGAGCACCGGCCCCGGGCGGGCGGCGCGGAACTCCCCGGGGTCGTCGTGACCTCGCTCGTCCTGGCCGCCGGGGCCGACGAGGTGCACGCCCACCTGGTCGCCGGGGCCGAGCCGGGCACCGAGGTCCGGCACAGCGGCTGGGCGGTCGCGGGCGGCTCCGCCGAGACCGCCGTGGACGGGCCGCTCGCCACCGCCACCGCCACCGGGCCGGACGGCCTGCGGCTCGTCTCGCTGCTGCGCTGCGCGAGCGGCTTCACCACCGCCGGCACCGACCCGCTGCCCTCGGGCACCGCGTTCGGCGCCGTCGGCGCGGTACCCCGGGTCGCCGGGCGGACCGCCGACCAGGCCGCGCTGTTCGTCAGCACCGCACGGCTCGCCCGGGGCCCGGTGCGGCCGCCCCGCGCGGCCGTCGAGGTCCGCACCGAACGGGCCCCGCAGGGCCACCTGCTCCACGTCCGCTGGCCGGACGGCGGGCGGCACACCGCCCTGCTCGCCACCGGCTCCGTCACCGTCCGCCGGGAGGACTGACCACCGTGCGACTCGCCCTCTCCACCCTGGGCCTGCCCGGCCGCCCGCTCACCGAGGTCCTCCGGCTGGCCGCCGAACACCACTGGCAGGGACTCGAACTGCGGTGCGCGCCCGGCGAACCGGTGCACCCCGGCCTGACGGCCGGGGAACGGCGAAGCGCCCGGCGGGAGTTCACCGCCCACGGGATCACCCCGCTCGCCGTGGCCTGCTACCTCGGCGTCGCCGCGCCGGGCGAGGACGACCGGCCGGCCGCCGCCCTGGTCGACCACCTGCGGCTGACCGCCGACCTCGGGGCGCGCCATCTGCGCGTCTTCCCGCACGGCGCGCGGTCCGCTCCGGGCGAGGACGACCGGCGGGCCGCCCGGCGGCTGGCCGCCGCGGCCGACACCGCCCGCTCCCTCGGCGTCCGCATCCTGCTGGAGACCCACGACTCGCACCGCTTGGGGCGCGACGTGGCGCGCGTGCTCGACCTCGTCGGGCATCCGGCCGTCGGCGCGCTGTGGGACCTGCTGCACACCCGGCTGGCCGGCGAGAGCCCGGCGCAGAGCCTGGCCGCGCTCGCGCCCCACCTCGGCTACGTCCAGGTCAAGGACGTCGCGAGCGACGACGACCTCACGCCGCTCGCGCTCGGGGCGGGCGTGCTGCCGATCGCCGAGTGCGTGCGCGCCCTGCCGGCGGACTGCTGGGTGTCATGGGAGTACGAGGCGCCCTGGTACCCGGCCGCCGCCCCGCTGCCCGGGCTGCTGGGCCCCGGCGCGGCCTACCTCGCCCGGCTCGCGGCCTGAGACCGGGGCGGGCCGGGCGGAGCGGCCGGGACGCCCCGGGGCTCCG